>JAPLJL010000297.1 GCA_026388615.1 Pseudomonadota bacterium
CGCAGGCTAAAGCCTGCGGCTACCAATCAGATTCCCGGTTCTCACTCGTCAATCGTCAATCTTAAATCGTCAATGGTTCACTTGAACTCTCGAACCCTATTTTTACGGTAAGATCTGATCCAGGAATTTTTCGGGGTCGGTAATTTTGATGTAACCCATCTTGGATAGGAATTCCACGTACTTTTTCAGATCTCCGCGATTCAGATCCGGGCTGTAAATAATCCTGGCCATGGCTTCCCGAATAACATTCTCATTCATCCCGGTGTTTTTAACGGCGATTTTAACCGCTTCGTCGGGATTGGACCGGATAAAATCGATGGCCTCGCGGTTTATCTTTTTCAGGGCATCCTCAAGCCCCGGGTGTTCCTGGATGGCTTTTCCCGACGCGATCAGGACACAGCAGGGATGTCCCGGCCAGATCTCGCGGGAAGAAACCAGGATTTTGCCTTTTCCCGAATTTAGAGCCAGGGCAGGGAAGGGTTCCCAGGCGATAAAAGCCTTGATGGAACCCTGGCGGAGGGTTTCGTTCATTTCCGGTGGTTTCACCACGATGGTTTTCATGAGATCGGGTTGGAGCTTTTGGTTTTCCCAGGCCAGGCGAACAAGGAAATCCTGCACAGTCGAAAAACCAGGGATGGCGATCGGCTGACCCGCCAGGTCGGCCAGGGAATGGGTTTGGTTGTCCGATGACGAAATAACCAGGCTGGAGCCTTCCTGGTTTACCAGGGAAACGATTTTAACCTCGGTCCCGGTATTGGCTGCGGAACTGACCACCGGGGCGATCCCCACATAACCCAGATCCAATTCTCCGGCCCGGAAGGCGGACATCTCTTCGGGCCCGGCGGAAAATATCCCGGCCGTTTTTACCTTCAGGCCGTTTTTGGCGAAGAGATCTTTTTCCAGCGCCACCAGGGCGGGAAGCTGATGAAGATCGCCGGATAGATACCCGAGCCGGAGAGGCTCGGGGGTCTTTTTTTGGCAGCTGCCGAAAATTAAAAATATGGAAAATAATGCCAGAGTCAGTGTTAATTTTTTCATTATTACCTCCGATTTTATTATCTGTCTTTCCTTCGTTGGAGTTAGAACGTCATTGCGAGGAGCTTTTTGCGACGAAGCAATCTCGTCTTTTTCCTTCACCAAGTGATAGATTGCCACGCCCTGCGGGCTCGCAATGACATTTTGTTCTGCTTTGCCCATTTACTGTCTACCGTCTACCGTCTACCGTCTACCGTCTACTAAATTATAATAATAACCATGAAGAGCAAGGAAATCGCCCACCTGTTTGACCAGATCGCCGATGCCCTCGAGTTCCAGGGGGAAAATCAGTTCAAGGTCGGAGCTTACCGGAAGGTTGCCCGGACCCTCTCGGAAATGACCGAAGATATCGAGGTTATCCACCGGGAGGGAAGACTCCGAGAGATTCCCGGGGTGGGGGAAGGGATTGCTCAACACATAACCGAGTACCTGGGGACCGGGAAGATTTCGAAATACGAAGAGGAATTGAAAAGGGTACCGCCCGAACTCATCCAACTGATGAATATACCGGGGATGGGCCCCAAGACCCTGGCCCTGGCGAATAAGAAACTCGGGGTCAAAAACCTGGCTGATCTCAAGAAGGCGATCGAGGATGGATCCCTGGCCGGGCTGCCGGGAATGGGCGAAAAAAAGGTTGAGAATATTAAAAAAGGTATTGCCCGGTTTGAGGTGGTGAAGGAAAGGGTTCCGCTGGGGTTGGCGCTTCCCCTGGCGGAAGCGATCATAGCCGAGTTAAAAGAAAAATTTAAAATTACGATGATTTCCCCGGCCGGTTCGCTCCGCCGGATGAGGGAGACGGTGGGTGACATCGATATTCTCATCGGCTCGAGCCAGGGGAAAAAAATGGTGGAGGCTTTTACCCGTTTGCCGATGGTGAAGGAAACCCTCGCGGCAGGCGAAACCAAGGGCTCGATTATTACCGACGAGGGACTTCAGGTTGATCTCCGGGTGGTCCCGGAAAAGGTCTTCGGCGCGGCCCTGCAGTATTTTACCGGTTCCCAGGCCCATAATGTGAAACTCAGGGGGATTGCCCATAAGATGGGGATCAAGGTTAACGAATACGGGGTTTTCCTGGAGGAGAAGCTGATCGCCGGTCAAACCGAAGAAGAGGTTTACCAGTCCCTGGGCATGCAATACATACCTCCGGAGATGCGGGAGGACCGGGGAGAGATGGAGCTGGCCCGGGAAGGAAAGATCCCGCAGCTCGTGGAAATTTTCGATATCCGGGGTGACCTGCATGTCCATTCCCGTCATTCGGATGGAACCGGGGAGATCGAGGACATCGCCGGGAAGGCGAAGGAGAAAGGTTATCAATGGATCGCTATCTGCGACCATTCCAAATCGGCCAAGTACGCGCGGGGGCTTCCCGAATCCGAGGTTTTACAGGTGATCGAAGAAATTAAAGCGCTTAATGACAGGCTCCAGGGGATCAGGGTTCTGGCCGGGGCCGAGGTGGATATTCTTCCCGACGGCAGACTCGATTTCCCCGATCGTCTCTTGAAAAAACTGGATATGGTGGTGGCTGCCGTTCACCAGGGATTCAAAAAGAATGTGACCGGGAGAATGATCCGGGCCATGGATAATCCTTATCTCAAAATCATCGCCCATCCGACCGGGAGGCTGGTTTCCTCCCGGGAGGGATATGAAATTGATATTGACGCGGTGATGGAAAAAGCGGCCGAAACCGGGACCGCCCTCGAGATCAACGCGCATTATGACCGG
>JAPLJL010000279.1 GCA_026388615.1 Pseudomonadota bacterium
ATCGCCTTCCTTGGCGGTGAAGGCGGCGCGCTCTTCCGGGGTGGTGATAATCTGGTCCTTGGCGTAGATGATGGCCGAGAGGCGGGCGTCATCCAGGGCCTTGCCCGCGTCTTTGCCCTCGCCGGCGGCCTTGACCCGGACTCCGTCCGGACCCAGGCTTTCGATCAGGGTGGACTGCTGGAGATTGGGCTTGGGCGGTCCACCCGCGCAGACAGCTATCGCCATCCCGACCACCAGGACGAGGCTCAAGGTCGGAATCAGCCATTCATTCATTTTGTTCCTCTTCATTTTTTTCCTCCTTTTTTGCAATTCCGTCATTCTGAGTCCTGAACCGATATCAAGACGAAGAATCTCGAGATCCTTCTCCCGCCCAAGGCGGGATCAGGATGACACCGAATATGTTAGAACATTCCATTTATGCCAAATGTAATCGCCGGTCCCGTGGTGGTCACCTCGGGTCCGTCATCATCGGTAATACCTTCTTTTTCCCATTCTTTACCGCCGGTATATAACCGGAATCCGACTTGCCCGGTGACGGAAAGCCAGGGGGCCAGGAGAAGTTCCAGTCCTCCGTAGGGGGTGACCCCGAATTGATCCTGCATGTAGCCGTCGTTTGCTCCCCCAGATAAAGTCACCCGGGACCATCCACCGCGGACGCCCAGATCCAGGGCCAGGCGGCGGAGGTAGAATTTTTTCACCAGTCCGCCTTCGACTCCGTAAAAATAGGCGTCGCTGGCCATAGCTATATAGCCTTCCGCGCTGAACCATAATTCGGAGACAGCGATAAAACGGGCCAGGTCAAGCTCGAGCCCGCCGACGGGGCCAAAGGCCATGGAGCCGGCGTCTGCATTCAGATTGGACTGGTCGATCGGCAGGAGCCCGAAGCGGATATATCCGTCAACCAGGAGCTGGGGATATTCCTTCAGCTCGGTACCGGCCTCGATTTTTTCCTTTGAAATTATTTTCTGGGCCCGGGAGGAAACCGGGGGCTGGCCCTTCTCGTCACCCACCCGGCGCACCTTCGCGTAGCCGATGTAAGTTTTTCCCTTACCCGCGACCTCCTCGTAAACCTTGTAGCCGGCGTCAAGCTCCACGTCGCTCTGTTTTCCGAATTCAAACTCGACGGAGTTCCAACCTGAGGACTGGACCTGGGCGGAGAGCTGGAATTCCGTGATCTTGCGGAGCTCAACCTGGATCTGGCGGGCCAGGCCCAGGAAGGGATTGTTGACCGCCGAGTCGAAGGCGCCCCATTTGGCCTTATCCTCCGGGCTCAAGATGGGGATGATTTCCTTGTCCTGGGTGGATTCCTGGGAAATAGTTTTCAAAACCGTGAGCTGGACACTGTCAATCTGGCCGTTCACGTACTGCGGGGTGACATGGTAGAAGGTGACATCGGCCCCGACGGTGGCATTCCAGTAATTCTTGGTTGTGTTCTGTCCCGTAATGCTGTCGTGGACCGTCTTGGAGGTTCTCTCCATCTTGAACTTGGTCACGGTGGGGGTGTAGATGTAGGCGGAGTTGATGATCCGCTCCAGGTCGGCGCCGGTGACGAGTTTTTCCTTGAAGCGGTAGTCTTCCCGGCCTTGAGCCTTGGCCCGATCCAGTTTTACCTGGTCCACATACTTGGCGATCAGTTGGGCCAGGTCGTTGATATTTTCCACCTCGATCGGGATTGCGTTGTAATCGAAACGCCCGAGTTCCACCGCCCCCCGGATGCCTTTCTCCGTCACTTCCTGATGCCTCTGATCCATCGGAACCTGGTAATACGTTTTAAAATAAGAGATGGATTTCCTCTCGTATTTTCCGATTTTTCCCTTTTCCGACTCTTCCTTAGTCGCTCCCTGCTGGGCCAGGGCCGGCCCCAGGGCCAGGAAAATAAAAGCTATGACCGCGCTGAGAATGCTTTTTAGCTTCAAAATTTCCTCCTTTCTAAACCTAAAATCCGATTTATATAGCCATTCCAGGAAAAATTAAACATAATATTTTTGGAACATTTCTTTCGTAGGGGAGCTGCTCCGCCGGCTCCCTTTTTCTCTATAAAAGCGTTTGAGTTGGACAGGACGGGCGGCCGCCCTTCGACTTCGCTCAGGATAAACTCCGGGCCGCCCCTACACCGTACAATCGAGAACGGAAATGACTTTTAGCACAGCCAAGCCGTTATTAAAACGATGCGCCAATTATATCTGATTCAATTTGTCCTTGACCAGTTCCGGGATCTTCTTGGCGGCCTCCTTCAGGGCGTTGACGGCCGAAAGCTCCTGGGTCGCGCCCGTGCCGGTCAGGTCGCTCCGGTCCAGCCCGGTCAGGACCTCGCCGGTGTTGCCGTCGATTACCTTAAGATTAACCCTGACTCGGCTGGCTTCCATCTTGCCCATGATGTTCTTGTAATACTCGCTTTTTGCAGTGCCCAAGATCAGGAAATCGGCCTTGGCCCTCTGCCCGGCTTCTTTCAGGGATTCCGATCCGCTGTTAGCGAGTTCTTCCGGTTCCGAGCCCAGGTTTCGGCGGGGGATCAGCACGAATCCTTCCTGGGCCAGGCCCTCGGTCAGGCCGGATTCCACGAAGGAAGGTTTCTGGGGCTTTCCCAGGTTTTCCTCATCGATAGCCACCAGGATCTTGGGGGCCGGGGCGGAAATCTGCACCTGCCCGCCGCTGAAGGGAGGAAAAATCCGGTTCAGATTAAGGTCCGCCGGGAGCTCGGCCAGGCGGGTGAGATCCGGCCCCAGGGAGATGGAGGCGGTCCGGGAGGAGGGGGAAAGCGAGGTGATCTGGAAATGGAGATTTCCCGCCGAATCGCTGACCATGCCCGCTTCCAGCCGCCCCTGTCCGCTGACAAAGCCGGCGGCCGCCGGGAGGTCGGCGATGGGAGTCTGGCTTTTATACAGGAGCTGGACTTCCACCGTGGCCGGGAGGTTCTGCCGGGAAACCAGGGCCAGGCTGGCTGGCTTTACCTGGGAGGAAATATCGTTAATGAGATTGAGAGCGTTTCTCTCTGCCACGACGGCGAGGCTTTCTCCGCCTCCGGGGGCGGTGAGATCGGGGATAATCCAGGCTTCACTCAGGGCCCGGAGGTATTCCCGGAGGGCCGGGGCGATGGCCTTGGCGTTGAGATGGCGGTTTCCCTCCTCGAGATGGCTCATGGCCCGGTCGCGGAAACCGGTCTTGGAAAGTACCGCCAGGGAGTAAATCTTGATTCCTTCCTGCCAGCGTTCCTGGATGGTCACCCCTTTCAGGGTGGTGTTTTCGACCAGGGAGCTGACCTGGCTTTCCGAAACCTCCTGGTTCTGATAACTCGAAGTTTGTTTTTTACCCTGGGTGGAACTTTTCATTGCTTCCTGGACCGTGTTGGAGAACGAGGAACTCACGGTCACCTTGAGCTGGGCGGCGATTTCGGCCCGGGCGTCGTCGTCAGCTGATTTGAGATCCGAGCCGGCTCCCACTCCATAAATGTTATTGGGATCCGAAGGCGGGGTCTGGACCCAGGCCGGGCGTTTCTTCGCGAAAGGCACTTCGCGGGGCGCGGCCTTTTCCGGGGCCGAAGCGGAAGCCACGGCCGGGGTTCTTTCGGGCTTGTCGGCGGAGGTTATCGGGGTTGGGCCGCCTTTGACCTCACGATTCAACTCGGCCATGGCCTGGTCGGAACGCTGGCGGACTTCATCCCGCCGGGAGGTGTCGCGCGGTTTCTCCCCGCAGACGGCGACGTTGGAAATAAGCAGGATTGAAACGGAAATAATTCCCAGGAATTTTTTCACTTCTCCTCCTCCTTTAAAAACAAGAAATTCAAAATTGGCAATTTTCGAAACTGGATTCCTGCTTCCAACTTCGCCAACATGTCCGACATAGCCTTGGCGAAGTCGGAGGCTTCGTCGGACAGGTTCGCAGGAATGACGTCCTTTTCCTTTACCCCTCTCTTCTCTTCATTCTTGACACTAGACCCTTGAACCCTCGAAACCTAGGACCCTAGGACCCTGTTATTTTAATTCTTTTCCCTCCAATTTGGCCTTGATGGCGCGGGCCATTAGGATGGCGGTGGTGCTGGTGATGGCGATTTCCATGACCGGTTGCTCCTTGAACAGGTATTTGACCAGGTAGCCGAGGGAGCGGAGGTCCGAATAAAGAGAATAAAAAGCCGCCGTTTTCTTGCCGCCTTCCAGCGGGATCAATTCCCAGGCGCCGACGTCCTCGGCGAGGTCGCCTTCCTTAAGGGTCCAGTCGATCCGCAGTTTTTCTTTCTGGTGAACCTGGCGGAGGGTATAGCGGATCCGGTATTTGATAATCGAGAATTTAAAAGCCACCGTGAAGGAAGTAAGAATGACGTTTTCGGCGTCGCCCGGGGCGGTCGCTACCTTATCGCAATCCGGGATGAATTCCGGGTAATGCTGGTAATCGGTAATCGTTTTCCAGACCTCGTCGGGGGTGGCGTTAATCAGAATTCCCGCGGTGACGAACTTGAACCTGCCTCCCTGTTCGTTTTCCTTGATAATCAGGATTTCCCCCTCTTTCAGGAGTTTCTCCACCGTGTCCGGGTCAACTTTCAGTCGAACCACGGACATTTCTTCCGAAGCCAGGAGGGGGGTAAAAATCAGGAGATTGATCAGAAGCGGGGTAAAAAGGAGGACCAGGCCAAAACCGATTGAAAAAATCATTTTTCGGCGGGCACAGGCGGGGGATTCGTTCATTGAATGCCTCCTTTATTTCTGTTTTCCGGAGAGAAATATCGCCGGTTTTTTCGTGGCCTTTAAAATTATATTAGATAGGGTAAGGTGAATAAAGCCGGCAATCGGAACCGGCTTGACTCGGCATTTATTATAGTATTATTTTATTTACCAAAGTAAATAAAATAGTTTTCCCATCCCATGAAAACTAATCTGCCCGAAGCGATAAATAAAGCCGCGGAAATCCTTTCCCGGGCCAAGTCCGTGGTTATTTTTACCGGGGCCGGGATGTCGGCCGAGAGCGGGATTGCCACCTTCCGTGATCCCGGCGGGCTCTGGGATCGCTTCGACCCGGAGGAGGTGGGAACCGCGGAGGGGATAATGTCTTTTCTCTCCGAGGGAGGGGATAAAATCAGGGAGATTATCCGGGAAGTGGTGGAAAGCTTTGGCGCCGCCCGTCCGAATGCCGGGCACCTGGCCCTGGCGGAGCTGGAGAAAATGGGCCTGATCCGATCGGTGATTACCCAGAATATCGACAACCTGCATCGCGAGGCCGGTAATACCAAGGTCTTCGAGGTCCACGGCAATCTCTTTCGTTTTCGCTGCCTGAACTGCGAGAAAAAGTTTTTTGTTGACCGCGAGGATCTGCTGGGAAGACTGCGGGATATCGCCCAGGGAGCGGGCCCGCTTTCTCTGGAAGGAATTCTGGAACGGATCCCCCGTTGCGCCTGCGGGGGGGTGAGCCGCCCGGATGTGGTGATGTTCGGGGAGTCGGTTCAGGAACTGGACGAATCGATTTTCGAGGCTCATCAGAGCGATGTGATGCTGGTGCTCGGAACCTCCGGGGCGGTTTACCCGGCGGCCATGGTTCCCCAGCAGGCGCGAAAAGCCGGGGCGATTCTGATCGAGGTCAACCCGACCGAAAAGGTTTTCGCGGCGGAAAATGATGTTTATATCCGGGAAAAAGCCGCCATCGCCATGCCCTTAATTGTGGAAGAATTAAAGAAGAAAAAAAGGAAATAATCAGGTACGCCAATCAGAGGTAATAAATATGGTCAGAGACTTGGCCCTCAGGGTAGGGGAAAGAATCCGCAGGTTCCGCCAGGACCAGAAACTTTCGATCCAGAAACTGGCGGAAATTGCCGGGGTTTCCCCGGCCGGGATTTATAAAATTGAGACCGACGGAATGATCCCTTCCGTCGCGACGATGATCCGGATCGCCCACGCCCTGGGACACAAGGTCGGGGAAGTCCTGGATGAGACGGTGGAGGAAGTCAGGGATTTCGAGCTGATTCGCCGGAA
>JAPLJL010000205.1 GCA_026388615.1 Pseudomonadota bacterium
AGGGCTACGTCGGGCTCGCAGAGCTCGAGCGCAAAGGGCCAAGCGCAAAATTGTAGTTGCCCGATTAATCGAGCCGAAGGAATCTTTTGGGTTTATCGAGTCCATCTGGTCTTTCTGGTTTATCTGGTTTGTTTCTGCCTACTGCTTTTTTATCCCGAGTATTATCGAGGGACTGCATCCTCTCTACTTGTTTTAACTGCGGTCCGCGGTCCGCCGTCGGTCTCCGACCCGTAAGGGTCTACCCTCCGGCCTGTAAGCCTACGGGCTGGAAGCGGACCCGGAGGGCGGTCGTCCTTTCTGCTAATGAGTTATCATTTTTTTGGCCGCTTCCTTCAGCGCGGAGCCGGATTGGTCGTCTTTTCCCAGTTTGTCGAACAGGGAATCAATGGCAGTGATCCGGGTGAGCCGGGCCTCCCAGTCCATGTCCCAGAGGACGTCCCCGGCGTTTTTTGTGCTCTTGCTGAAGGTCCGGGCCTGGGCCAGGCCCAGCGTGCCCCAGGGGTTCTTCTGGCTGAAGAACCCAGGCAGAAAAGAGGGCTTGGAGCTCTGGCCTTTATCCGTGACGGCGACGGCCAGCCAGTTCCGGTCGGGAAACAGGCTGGAAAGCTTCATCGGCCGGGGGACCTGCTCCGGGGCTCCGCTCTGACGCCGGGCCGTGATCGTGACCTTGAATTTGCAGTATCTCCATTCCTCGGTGATATAGGTCTGGTCGCAGCAGGACGCTTCTTTCTTGAGATAATCGGTCTGCTTCCAATCCGTCTTTTTGCACGAATCGTCATCGCTAAGTTCTCTCGCGCAGCCGGTGCATTTCTTGTCCTTGCCGAGGATCGGCGTGAGACTCCATTTCTGGTGGTCGTAATACCATTCCTTTTTGTCGATCTTTCTCCCGATCCCTCCGGTGGCGTATTTCCCGCCGGGTTCAAATTCGATTGCGGCTGGATAATCCTCCCTTCCGATCGTTTGCGTCTGGGTGCTGGAGCCTTTAGCCTTGCCGGATTCATCCATCCCGGCGACGTCGGCCGCCCAGCCGGGGATGAGGAGTTTTTTTAAGATGTCCTTGAAACTTCCCCGTTCGAGATGAAGCGTCAGGGTGGTAGGATTTTCCGGGTTTCCGGTGGGAATAAAAGGGTAGGGGATGCCGATGGCCCCGGGCTTGTTCATCTGGGTGATCCGATAAACTTCGGCTTCGGCCACGATCGGAAAATATTTGACGATCTCGTCCTGAAGATTGGCCATCGCCCGGGCGATTTTCCAGAGCCGTTTGATCGCATCCGAGGCTTTGGAATTGAAAACACCCCAGGGAGTCCCGCAGTATATCGCGGTGTAGGGGATCCCCACGCAGATTGTTAAAAGCACCCAGGTGGCGATGATCAGGATGATCGTCCCCACCACCACGACCATCCCCTGGTTCAGGCCGGCGACCAGGTTATAGCCCCGGGCCAGCCAGGAGGCGCCCGAGACGGCGGCGGAGTCGGCCGCGTTCTGGATTTCGATCTTGGTGTTGACCTGGTGGCCGACGTTGACCACCACCGCCATGAAGGCGACCAGGACCAGGAGGACCAGGGCCACGAAGGCAAGGGACTGCCCGCCTTCGTCCCGCCTGAGCTTATTAATCTGCCGCGAAAAACGACTAATCATAAACGGCCTTTTTATATAACCGATAGGGTATATTTACATATACCTGACCGTCAAACAGGATGCAAGGGTTATTTTGATCGAGTGTTATTTATCCGCCTCCGCAGAAGACCGCGGCGTTTTTCCGTGGGTGAAGGCCAAGAGGGTTCAAGAAATTGAAAGGGAAATAGATATTGGCTTCGGCGGATGTTCGCATATTCTCTAAGGCGGATAACCCGCCATAGCTTATGACTGCGTCAAGGCTTCGTCGAACATGTTAGCGACGGCGGGTAATAAACCTAGTGTAGTGTCCCAGTAACGGCTTTACATTGGTTAAGATTTTTGGGGTTGATTATGTAGGGGCGGCCTTCCACGGCCGCCCGAAGAAGGGAGCCCGCGGAGGGGCTC
>JAPLJL010000114.1 GCA_026388615.1 Pseudomonadota bacterium
TCCTCGATTTTTTCCCTGGTTATCGGAAAAGCAATCGGGCGGAGCCAGGTGGACAATTGTTTTCCCGGGGGCGCCCGGAGCGGATCGATGTTGGAGGGAAAACGCCCGATCACGACCGGCTCCTGGTTGAAAATCGCCCCGAGAATGCCGGTAGCCGGCGCGGTCAGCCCGAAGTCAATGCTCAGGCCGGAGGTGGAGACCAGCCGGTCCGCGAACCCGGCGATTTCCGGGGGAAGAAGATTTCGCGGGACCAGCCCGGTCAGCTCGCTGACCGGGGCGGAAAAAAGGAAAGCCCGGGCCGGGTGCTCGTCCGGGCCGGCGAGCGCCGCCCGGATCCTTCCGGACGAGAAGGCAAAGCCGGTCACCCGCGTGCCGGGAATGATCTCTCCCGAGGCGATCAGGATTTTCTGGAGCGCTCCGATGATCTGGGCGGAGCCGCCGGCCAGCTCCCCGACTTTCCGCCGGGAGAAAACCGCTTTCCGAAAAAGATCGATTACCTCTCCCGCGGAGACCGAGTCCGGGCTCTCGGCCATGACCGTAAGGGCCATCAGGCCGGTAAGGGTCCGGAGGCCGGGGGTCATCAGCGGAATCCGCAGGAATTCGGTGAGGGTCCGGGGATACCACCGCTCCGTGCCGGCCCCCATCATCCGCGCTATGACCACCAACATCCTCGATTTTTCCCGCCATTTCAGAAGGGGGGTGGAAAGCAGGCCGGCCAGGGTGTCAGGAAGTTCGTGGAGCCGGCCCTGCTCAAATATGTAGGAGGAGAGGCGGTGCGGCCCGATAAATTGGAGTGGGGCGCCCAGCTCCTGGAAAACCCGGGCCAGCGGCCCGTTTTCCCCGAGGCGGTAGGAATGCATCCCGTAATCCAGCAGGTAGCCGTCCCTTTCCTCGGAACGGGCCCTTCCTCCCAGGAACTTGTCCTTTTCCAGGAGCCGGACCCGGAAGCCCCGATGGTAGAGCAGAGCCCCGGCCGCGAGCCCGGCAGAACCGCCTCCGATTATGACTACGTCAAACATATCGAATATCCAGTATGCCTTTAATCCATTTGTTTTTAAAGCCGGACCGCGGGTCTAAAATCATTTGATTTGTCCGGGGTGGTTATCTAAAATAAGGGTCGGTTCCAAGCCAAATATTTGTTTCAAATTCGGAGGTCGGGTAAATGGAAGACCAGAGCAAAACCAATTTCATTTTCAAATTTCTCAACCAATACCTTCAGCGGGTGCTGATGGCCTTTGCCGGGCGGATCATTCCGGAGGACCGGGAGGGGGACAAGGTTTATCCCGGGGCGGATAATCCCGGATCGATAGCGATAATTGACCGGGCCTTGTCCACCAAGCCGAAGGACATGGTTTTGCTCATAAAGATTTTTCTTTTGTTTGTCGAGTTTTCCGGCCTGCTTTTCGCGCTCCGTCCCTTTTCCTGGATGAGCGCGGAACAGAAGGACAAACATCTCCGGCGTTTTGAGTTCGCCCCCCTCGGCAAGATCCGGCAGGGGTTCTGGGGACTGAAGACCCTGGTTTTTCTCTCTTATTACAGCCGGGACGAGATCTGGCCCGACATCCATTACCCCGGTCCGAGGATGAAGAGGCTCCATCCCGACCCAAACCTCCGGGCCCTGCAGACCGCGCCGTTCAAAAGGCAGTAATTGAGCAACGAGCAATGAGTAGACAGCCTAATAGCCTAAGAGTTAGGAAGCCTAAAAGTTTAAAAGGACGGGAAAAACACCAGGCAATAACAAAAGGGCAGATAAGAAAGACGGGGAAAAGATGAAAAAGATAGAGTGCGATATCCTGATTGTCGGTTCCGGAGCGGGAGGGGGGACTGCCGCCCGGGTTCTTGCCCCGCTCTGCCAGAAAGGGAAGCGGGTTGTGGTGGCCGATGTGGGGCCGTTTTATACCCACGAACATTTCACCCAGCGGGAAATCGAAGGGGTGGACCTGCTCTGGGACGAGGGCGGGGTTTTCACCAAGGACGGCGCGATCAATATCATCATGGGCCGGATGGTGGGAGGGAGCACCGGCATTTATACCGGGGTTACCTTCACCGTGCCTCCGGACGTGATCAAGGCCTGGGCCATTCCCGGCCTGACTTACGACGATCTGGAAAAACGGTTTGCCCGGATCAAGGAAACCATCAATGCCCACGTTCTCCCCGATAATTTTGTCAATACCAACAACCGTCTTTTCAAGAAAGGCGTCGAGAAACTGGGCTGGCCCTGCGGTTCCATTGTTATTAACGTGAAGAATTGCCAGCAGCAGGGTTTCTGCAACCTGGGCTGCACGGTCGGAGCCAAACAGGGGACCCTCGAGGTGGAAATCCCGCAGGCCATCAAGGCGGGGGTGGAAATAATTCCCAATTGCCAGATCGAAGCGGTGGGAGGAAACAAGGCCTGGGGAACCCTGGCCCCGGCTCCTCCGGACAGCATCCCCGCGAAGCATGACCCCGGCCCGGTGGAATTTTCCGCGAAGAAAATCATTCTGGCCGGCAATACCTTTGGGACCTCCGGGATTCTTTTGCGGAGCAAGCTTTCCGGGATGAGCCCGGCCCTCGGCGGTTATGTGACGATTCATCCCTCTCACACGGTTTTTGGGATCCATCCCGAGGTAGTGGAAGGCTTCCGGGGTTTCCCGAAAACCTACTACAGCACCCAGTTCACCGAGTCGCATCATTATTACCTGGAAACCTGTTTTTATTACCCCTTCGTGGCGGCCAAGTACATCGAGGGATGGGGGGTCGAGCATAAGAAAATCATGCGGGATTACCGGAAGTTCATGGCCATCCTGATCCTGAACCATGACCAGGCCCTCCCCACCAACAGGATCGTCCTCCAGAAGGGCGTCCCGGTCCTGGATTACCGGATCCAGAAGGAAAGCATCGAAAGCCTGTGCCACGCCCAGCGGAGCGCGGCCCGGGTTTTCTTCGCCGCCGGCTGCGACCGGGCCTTGCTTCCCGCCTCGGCCAAGGTGGTGCTCAAGCGCGAGGATGAGCCCCGGCTCGAGGAGCTGATCGGCCCCCGGCACTTCATTCTGAACAAGATTTCGATCGCCTCGGCCCACCCCCAGGGGGGATGCCGCATGGGGACTGATCCGGCCACGTCAGTAACCAACGAGTGGGGCCAGGTTCACGGTTACCCCTGGCTTCATGTCTGCGACTCCAGCCTCCTGCCTTCGAGTACGCACGTGAATCCCTACCTTACGATCATGGCGCTGTCCGAGCGTAACGCCGAGCATATTCTCGAAACCTGGAAATAGCTCGGATCCTATGGCCGGTGTTTGAATTGCCGGCGGCCTGATTGCACGGAAAAAATCGCAGATTTTTGTCATGCTTCCTTTATTTCGAAATTACCCTGCGCTGAAAGAAAAACTACCCCATGTGCCGCTGGGAAAATTTCCCACCCCGGTGCAAAAATTGGAGCGGCTGGGTGAAAAAATCGGGTCGGATCGGCTCTTCATTAAGAGGGATGATTTAAGCGGAGAACTTTATGGAGGGAACAAGGTCAGAAAACTCGAGTTCATCCTGGGGCAGGCCCGGGAGGAAAGGGCCGTTGAGGTTTTAACCTTCGGTTTTGCCGGTTCCAATCACGCCCTGGCCACGGCGATTTACGCGAAAGAAGTTGGGCTTCGGAGCATTTCCATGTTTCTGTCCCAGCCGAATGCCGAATATGTCCGCCGAAATCTGCTGATGGGATCCCGGGTTGGCGCCGAACTTCATTACTATCGCAATATGTTCTTTATCTTCTGGGGAACTCTCTTCGAGTTAGTTAAGCACAGATTCAGTTCCGGCCGATTCCCGATGGTTGTTCCCCCGGGCGGTTCCTCTTCCCGGGGGATTATCGGGTTTGTCAACGCGGCTTTCGAGCTCAAAGAACAAGTGGAAGCCGGGAAACTTCCTGAACCGGATCTGATTTACGTAGCCCTGGGAACCATGGGTACCGCGGTGGGTCTTGTGCTCGGTTTGAAGGCGGCGGGTTTGAAAACCCGAGTGATCCCGGTCCGGGTGGTGGACCGGAAATACGCCGATGCGAGAAACATGGCCAGACTTTTAAACAAGGTTAATGGGTATCTATCCGGTCAGGATCATTCTTTTCCCCGGTTTAAATTTTCGGAAGCTGATACCGGGATCCGCCATGATTATTTCGGTGACGATTATGCCCTTTTCACCCCGGCGGGAATGGAGGCGGTAGTCCTGATGGAAGAATGTGAGGGAATCAAACTGGAAGGCACTTACACGGGAAAAGCCCTGGCCTGCCTGATGGAGGAGACAAGAAAGAATCGTGGCCGCGACCAGGTGATTCTTTTCTGGAATACCTATAACTCCAGGGATTATTCTCCTTTGATCAGCGGGGTTGATTATCATTGCCTCCCCCGGGGTTTTCACCGTTACTTCGAAGAAGAGGTCCAACCTTTGGATCCCGGATATAAAAAAGACATCTGAAAATATTCGGAGGCCAGGATGAGCGAATTGAGTAATAAAGCGGTGGCGCGGTTCCAAGAGGGCTTTAGCTGCTCCCAGGCGGTTTTTTCGGTTTTCGCGGAAAAACACGGGCTTGATCGAGAAACCGCCCTCAGGATATCCGGGGCATTCGGGGGTGGGATGGCCCGGATGGGTTTGGTCTGCGGAGCGGTGACGGGGGCTTTCATGGTCATCGGCCTCAAGTATGGGAAAACCGAAGCCAAGGACGAGGAGGCCAAGGAAAAGACTTATCAACAGGTCAAAAATTTTGTCGAGAGGTTCCGGGCGGCGAATGGCTCGATGATCTGCAAAGAATTACTGGGCTTTGATCTCAGCGTGCCGAAGGAAGCGGCCCAAGCCAAGGAAAAAGGCTTGTTTAAAAATCTTTGTCCCCGCCTGGTCAAGGACGCGGTCGAAATCTTAGAAGAAATGTTAGGTGCTGGGTGTTAGGTCATAGGTCATAGGTGATAGGTTTAAAACCAAAACCCAAAAATTATTCATAATTGTTCTCTTTGGTTTAACCAGAGCCCGGGGGGTTGGTCCTCGCGATACAAATTCTTTATAGACCGGTTTCGATAAACTCGATTTACCTTTGATATTCTTCAACGAAGGCGAGGCTTAGCGAGCCCGCCCTCCGGGTCGTAGACATCTACGGGTCGGAGACCGCCCCGGATTACGTGATCGCACACATTATTTGGGGAGCGAGACCAACCCCCCAAAAAAAGAAAGCGAGCTGCAGAGTAAGGGATAGCCTCCATTCTTCGTAGCGGAGCTGCTTAGAAGGATAAAAAGGCCTGCCAGGCAACTATTCCAATCGATTATTAGGGGATAATGATAGCTGTTAATTTCCAATATGATGGAATACAGAGGCCATCCGGAAGATGTCCTCCGGCAGTCCCATTACGATAACCAGATCGTGAGCCTGGATTACCGTGCCGGACTCCGGGTTGGCCTGCAGGTTTGAACCTCGGCGGATGGCCAGGACTGTAACTCGATAATTTTCCCGGAATCCGGTTTCGGCCAGGGATTTGCCGATCACGGAGGATTGGTTGCTGACCCGGATGGCGCTGATCTCGAGATTGTCGAGATGAAAACCGAGATTAACGGTCTCGGTGGTTTTGACCGCGAGGCTCCGGAACATTTCGTAGCCATCGGACCTGACCTCGGTGATTAATTTTTCGATTTCGTTCCGGGGAATCAGGTATTTGCTTAAAACCCGGGAAAATATTTCCACCGAGGTTTCGAACTCCTCGGGGATAACCTCGTTGGCCCCTAATTCCAGCAATGGCTTCATCTCCCGGACAAAACGGGTGCGGACAATTATATAGAGCCGGGGATTGAGTTTATGGGCGAGGGCAGTGATCCTCCGGGTGGCGATGGCGTCGGAAATGGCGATTACCATTACCTTGGCGGTTTTGACCCCGGCATAGTCCAGAACCGCTTCATGAGCCGCGTCACCGAAAAAAATCGGTTCTCCCTCGGCTTGTTTGTTCCGCACGGTTTCGGGGTTCATTTCAATGATCATATAAGGAATTCCCGCTGTTTTCGCGGCGCGGGATACATTCCGGCCGTTAACGCCGAAACCCGCGATGATCAGGTGGGAGCCCAGGGCGGGGTGGCGGGGAGAAAGGAGATCCGCCTGGGAAAATTTCCAGCCCAGTTTAATCCGGGACGGGAAAGGGAGACGAAGAGCCAGGGTGGATCCCTTGGAAGCGAAATTAAGAAGGAACGGGGTGGCGGCCATGGACAGCACGCTGACGGAAAGAAAGAGCTGGTAGGTATTGCCCGGCAGAAGACCGGAATCCACGCCGATTTTGGAGAGGACGAAGGAAAATTCCCCTACCTGGGAGAGGGACAGCCCGACCAGGACCGCGGTTCGGAGGGGAAAACCCAGAAAAATAACGGTTAAGCCGACCAGGATGCTTTTCAGGCAGATCACCCCGATGGTGGCCGGGACAATCAGAATCGGGTCCTGGAAAAGAACCCCGAGATCGAGCAGCATGCCGATGGAAATGAAAAATATGCTGGTGAAGACATCACGGAAGGGGATGATATTGCTGAGGGCCTCATGATTGAATTCCGATTCGGAGATGATCAGACCGGCCAGAAACGCACCCAGGGCCAGGGAAAGGCCGATCTGGGCGGTCAGCCAGGCGACCGCGAGGCAGAGAGTGATAACACTGAGGAGGAATAGCTCCCGACTCCGGGTCCGGGCGATCTGGAAGAAAAGCCAGGGGACCACCCACTCCGCTGCCACGATTACCAATCCCACCAGGCCAAGACCCTGGGCCAGGAGCAGGAAGAAGGAATGATTAAATTTCAAAGCGGTCCCGCCCAGAAGCGGGGTGATCAGGATCAGAGGGACCACCATGATATCCTGAAAAATCAGGATGGCAAGCATGGTCCGGCCGTGAGGGGTATCCACTTCCGACCTTTCCTGCAGGAATTTCAAAACGATGGCGGTGCTGCTCAGGGAGATGAGAAAACCGATGAAAACCGATTCGCCCCGGGGTAGGCCGGACAGACGGGAAATCCCAAAAACTACCAGGGTGGTAAACAGCATCTGCAGCGTGCCGCCCATCAGGATGGTATTACGGATCTTCAGGAGATTGCGGAGGGAGAACTCAAGGCCGATCGTGAATAGGAGCAGGACCACCCCGATTTCCGCCAGGAGTTCCACCTGTTGGACGGAGTAAATCAGGCGCAAGCCGTGCGGGCCCACTAGGACCCCGGTAAGCAGCAGGCCAACGATGACCGGGATTCGGAACCGGTTGCTCAAATAGAGAACCACGATCGCCAGGATCAGGATGATGACAATATTGGTAAGTAATGTGGTCGGCATGGCGAACAAAGTGTTAAACCGGGGAAATATTAACCCGAATAATGCAATTGGAAAAGTTTGTTTTTTTTCAGGTCAGACCGTAAGGCGTTAGGGGTCAGGGGTAAGGCGTAAAGCGCTGGAAAGCGGGAAAGCTAGAAAGCTATGACACTGGTAGGGGCAGCAGTTTTTCTTGGTTTTGAGAAAGCCCGGGGGGTTGGTCCTCGCGACACAAATTCTTTTTTCCAGGACACCTATAAACTCGATGGCTCTTGATAATTGGATCCAACGAAGGCGAGGCCTAGCGGGCCCGCCCTCCGGGTCGTAGACATCTACGGGTCGGAGACCGCCCAGGATTACGTGATCGCACACATTATTTGGGGAGCGAGACTAACCCCCCAAAAAAAGAAAGAAGGCATTACTTCAAGAAATAATACTTCATTTCGTTATTGGAATTGTTGAAAGGGAGAAGATTTATAAGATAAGGAAAAGGATTATCCCGAGCAGAATTACCAACCCGGCAATAATTGTCTCCCGAACATAGAGCAGGCCTCGGGGACGTGGTCGGTCGCGTTTGAAAGCCGCCTGCAGCAGGCGATAGCCGATGCTGAGAATACCTTCCTTCTGGATAAATTTTCCCAGCGTATCGAGCATCAGGTTGGGATAAAAGATAAATTCATCCTGCTTGAATTTGCTAATAATGCGGCCTAGACGGAGAAGTAGCCAGGGTGATTTCGTCAGCGAGCTGAATTCTTTCCCGGCCAGGGCCTGATTGAGTTCGCGGAGCAGCGAGAGATCGATGGCGATGGCGTAGTTCATCCAGCCGGCCTGGTCCCAGAGCGCAAACTTGGTTTCCTTCAGCCATTCGATCCGCCCGGGATCCCGGGGCGGGGGGATTTCTTTTCCGGAGAGAAATTTTATCTTCCGGACGCCGCTGCGGAAAAGCTCGAGGACCAGGATGCCTTTGATTTCCTTTTGATCGAGCAGGATGATGGCGTGCTGGCTGTGACCCCCGACCCCGAGGGAAATCCCCTCCAGAATGGTTCCGGGGAGAAACTCGTCGTCCAGCCGGGAAATGTCGTAGGGGAGGCGGAAGAGCCGGGTCAAGCCCCGCAGCCAGCTTTTCAAGGGGAGAGGGACCGGGTTAATGCTCCAGTTCCGGCCATAGCCCTGGATGAGCTGAATCAATTTTTTTAAGGGGGAGAGAAGTTCCTCTTTCTGCCAGGGGAGAGGATGACTGACCAGTTTTACGATGAGGTCCCGCACCGGTTCGAGTTCGAAACAGACCGCCATCCGGGAGCCGCTGACTTTTCGCAAACGCCGGGCGGCCGCAGAGGGCGAAAGAGAACCCCCGGCCTGAGGATCAAGGGAGACCGCGACTCGAGAAGGGTTTTCCGGGTTGAGATGGAAGGCCAGGTTGAATTCGGGATCAGTCAGGCCCAGGCAGAATGATCCCTCCGGGGAGGACGGGATAATGGTTTTGAGCGCCTGAGGATCGAAATCAGTTATCTGGGTGAGAAATTCCTCCACCCGGGCGAAAAGCGGGGGTGAGGGAAAGAATTCCAGGAGCTTTAATTCCCCCGCTTTCTTGAACACGGAGAGAAGGTCGATCTGGTAATGGGTCAGGGACCGAGAGGAGATGAATTCCTGGCCGGCTTTCTCCAGGAGGAAGAAGAATTCGGGGTTGATAACCACCACCCAACCGAGCTTAAGATCCGATTTGATCTGGGCGGAGATCTGGGTTTCGATCTGGGAGAGATTGGCTTTCTGGGAGAGCGAAAACAATTCCGCCAGTTTGTCCGGGGGAAGTTCCAGGCGATCGATGGAAACTAAAAATCCATCCCGGTGACGGAAAAGAAAAGCCGGAGGAAGTAAATCCGTTCCGTTCCGTAAAAGGACAAGATGATCGAGCTCCGGGCCCAACAGGCCCGGAAGAGTCTTTTTGAGGAGAAGCGCGGTGGCCCGGGCCGGGGCGGTCAGGTTGGTGAAGGGCAGGATTATTTCCAGATCTTCCGGGCCCGGGGCTTGTTTCTGTTCCAGCTTCCGGGAAATGGAGGCGATCCCCTCCCAGGGCCGGAGCCAGTATTTTTCCAATGAATCCATTGATTGCATTTTAAATGTCTAATTTCTAATGACTAATTTCTAATCAATGCCCAAAAACAAAAAATTAAATTCCCAATAATAAAATATCCGTTTTGTTCTGATATATATTGACGAATTATGGTTTTTAAAATGTTTCTCGTATTTTTTTTATTAGTCATTGGATGTTTGGGGTTTGATTAGTCATTAGAAATTAGTCATTAGTCATTGGTCGCTATTTGCCTTTTCCAGACAGCTTGCAGCTTTCATTTTTATAAATGTATTCAGGCTGATGGGAAGCTTCGATTTCCTTTGCGTATTTTTTACGGAATTCAGGGTCGAACTGCCAGCGGCGCGGGTTCTTTTCCAGCGGGACGCCTTCGGCGAAAGTATATTTCTGGGTCTCGGCGAATTCCACCATGCTGGTCAGGGAAAGAACCGGCCCATACCCCCGGATGAGCTTGGCGAAATCCCGGATCCAGGAAAGGGAGAGCGGCACGCAGCCGGGAACATCGATGAATGCGGGCCGGCGCCGCCACCAGGGCCCGATGTAAGCCGGCTTCCGGCGGTATTCGTAATTCCAGGTGGAGTAAATGGCGCAGTCTCCGAAGACGAAGATAAAGCGCTTATCTTTAGGCGGCGGAGGGTTGTCCCCGCAGAGGACGGTAATGGGCGCCAGTTCCTTCAGGTCCTTCCCGAGCACCAGTTTGAAAAGGTCGATCATGTAGCTGATCGGCATCCCGCATCCGCTCCGGCACATGTCTCCCCGCAGGACTTCCACTCCCGGCGGGTCGAACCCGGGAATATCCCCGCCGATGGCCGGAATAAATTTCTGGCGGTGATCGTTGGGATTTTCCCCGAGAAAATCAATCCGGTTCAGATCGGCGATTCCGAGCCCGCGTTCCTGGGCCTTCCGGGGCAGGGGCGGTTCCAGGTTCCCGAACCCCATCAGGTAATCGGTGACCGCGTCCACCGCCGTGACATCCTCGCCGGCCAGGATGAGTTTCATCTCCACGGTGTCCCCGAATCCCGGGCCCTGGCCTTCCATGGCGTCGAACATATCCATCACGGAAAGGCCGGCCTTCGCCACCGCCAGGACGTCGATGAATTTATCCAGGAGGCTCGAGCCGAATTCGGGGCGGAGGCGGTGGTGGCGGGCCTTGTCTTCGTCGGCGAGGATCCCGTGCGAATTCTTGATCCCCAGGGTGGACACGGTGGCTACGTGGGTCTTGGCGACCGGGACGGTGATCCAGAGATCCGCCTCCACCAGGGATTTGGGCAGGTGCATGTCTTTCAGGCAGAGGTTCTCGGGCCGGGACCGGTAGACCCATTCTTCCTCGTCGAAGAAAACCACTCGGGCGCCCAGACGCTTCAGGGCGTCGGTGTAACCGATGAAGTCGAACTGGACCCGGGGCTCCAGGCCGCAAACCGAATTTTCCCCCACCATCACTTCCTTGGCGCCGGCATCTTTGCAGAGCATGTAAAGGCCCTTCAGAACGTCGATATGGGTGATCATCGGCGTTCCGCCGGTGGACATGATATTGGGCTTCAAAAGGACGCGGGAGCCGGGTTTGACCCATTTCCCGATTCCGCCCAGGTATTCAAAGGCCCGTTGGACGGCTTCGATCCGGTTCTTTCCGGTGGCGATCGAAACGGTGGTTCGCTTTTCCATAGGGTAAGGATATTAAATCAGAGAACCCCCTCCGGTTCAATAAAAAAAATGCAAAAAATATCCCCTCCCCTTGAGGGGGGCCTGCCCGAGCCGTCGGCTCGTGTCGGCCAGGGAGGGTTTAGGAGAGGGTGACAATCATTCATCAAAGGGTTTTTCCCAGGTAATTATCAATCGTTGTCTGCAGCGGTTTAACAGTTTTTCCGTTGACCAGGATATATGGGGCCGCTCTTTTCAGGGAAATCCTTAATTTCCGTAAATCATTCGGATCGGAGAAGCCCTGCGCGCGGCGCGCCTGGATGATCCGCTCCGCCGAGCGGATGCCCACCCCCGGGATCCGGATCAACTCTTCGTACTCGGCTCGGTTAACCTCGATC
>JAPLJL010000444.1 GCA_026388615.1 Pseudomonadota bacterium
CGGCTTCGCTGGCCACCCCTAGGGCCACACCCGCGACCTTCTGACCGGCCAGCCAGGGAAGGGCCTCGAAGGGAGGGATTTTCCCCGCTCCCAGGGCTTTCTTGGCAATAACCGGGCACTTCACCTTCTTGAGTTCATCAAGGAGGGAATCGACATCCCCAATCATGATTCCGCGGGGGTTGAGGGGAAGCATCAATACATGGTAATCGAGTTTTGACTCGATCAGTTTCCTAAGCGTTGGAAAAACCCGGTGGGAGGCCAGTCCCGGAATCATCCCGGCTTTCTGGATTAGTTCGAGGTGACGGGACAGCATATCCACGTCAAAATGATCCGTTTCCATTCCGTGCAATAATCCAACCCGGGCATCTATCCTTTTCATAAGTTCGATCCCGCTTTCCACTTCATTGGGAACCAGCGTCCCTACCACCATCGGATCGATTCCTTCCTGTTTCCTGGCGGTTTCAATCGCTTCGATAATACGTGGAAAGGCTATCGCCTGAATTCCCCGTACCCCGATCTTCCAGGCATGCAGGATCAATTGAACCATGTTTTCGGGATGCTCGTGAAAACGCTCGAAATATTCGGGCGCCCGCGAGCCGAATTGCCCCGCCCCAAGGAAGGGAGAGGTTCCGAGGAGCACCCGTGGAATCTGCTGCTTGGAAACCTGGAAAAAAGCAGTCATTATTTCTAGCCTAATTCAAAAAGTTTGATCGCGTTTCCCCTCAGGATTTTTTCTTTGGCTTCTACGGAAAACGATAATTCCTGGATCTTATTAAGCTCCGTATCGACATCGTATGGGATATTGGGAAAATCGGTGCCGTAGAGAATCCGGTCCTGGTGTTTAATTAGATGTTTCAGGAACGATTCCGGGCCGGGTACCTCAGGGAAAAAACCCGAGAAAACCATGGTATTGTCGGTATATAGATTTTTATACTCATCCATCAGGGCAAAGCATCTCTCAAATTCGTCGGCGCAGAAATGGGGGACGATGACCTTCATCATTGGGTAGCGTTTCAGCATTTTCTCCAGGAAACCCGCTCCCGAGTAAGCGCTGGTGATGTCCGCGTATCCCCTGAGATTCGGTCCGGACCCCGCGTGGATGTTGATCACCTTGTTGCTCTCAACCACCGTATCATAAATAGGGAACATCCTCTCGTCATCCGGACTGATCGCGATTACATGGCAATGAAGTTTGACCCCTTTGAACCCTTTCTCGAACCACTTTTTCAGTTCTCCCCGGGGATCGTCATCCTCCGGGTGAACCGCGGCAAATGGGATAACCTCCGGATATTTGTTCCTGAACCCGTCGGTCCACTCGTTAATCATCCCGGAAATACCCGGCTTGTGTGCGTAGTTGTAGCAGACAAATCGCTCCGCCCCCATATCCTTGAGTATTTTGACCAGCTGGTCGGTCGGCAATTTATAATTGATGTTCCAGGCAAAGAAGTCGAACCACTTCCAGATGGATTTAAAAATCCCATCCGGGAAAAAGTGAACATGGGAATCGATAAATCTTATTTTAGGTTCCAAGTTCAAAGTTCAAAGTTCAAGGTTAAAAGATTCAAAGTTCTTAGCCCGCCTCCGGCGGGGTGTGGCAATCTTGATTTTCGTTGTCCTTGCTTCTTTTTTGGGGGGGAAGGTTTCGCTCCTCAATCAGGTGATGGGTTTTGGGTGTTAGGTGTTGGGTTAAAGTCGAAAAGAAAACATCTTCCCCCTTTGTTAAAAGGGGGATCGAGGGGGATTTTCAATGCCCATGACCCATGACACATCACCCATAACCTAAAACCGTACAAACCCGAGAACCTCCCCCCCGGGTTCTTTGAAAACCCAATAAACCAATGGACATAAGGAATCGTTTTCATTCCTTTCGACACTATGGACACGATGGACACTACGAACTCAATGGACATCTTTGCCCTATGCCCTATGCTCGATGCAACCGACAAGGTTTCAAACCGGATAAAGTTTGATGATGTCCGAAAAAATTCCCTCTTCCCCTTTCCGCACCTTTTCCAGTTCCCCGGCAGCTTTTTCTAGCAGGGAAACCTCTTTGGTCTCGCTAACTTCTTTCAGGATCACGGAAACCTCGGTCCAGTCCCGCGCCACCTGTCGCATCCTTTCCGACAGGGAATATTTTTTCATTTCCGGGAGAATCTCTTCCGCCTCCTTTAAAAAATCCGCGTACATCAGCCGGAAGGCGCCCCCGCCCGTCCCCCGGCGCTCAATCAGCTGGTAGGAAAACCTGGCGATCCATTCGAAGTCTTTCAGGTCCTTCCAGGCCGGCATCTCCCTGATCGCGTTCGCCATCCCCTCCACCCCTCCGGGATACTCCGGGTCCCCGGTGGGCAGGAGATCCTGCGCCTGCTTCCGGAGGGCCTGGGGAATGGCCACTTCCAGCGGATTAAGCTTCCCGTCCAGGCGGCCCGGGAAGTAATTGTTTTCAAGGAAGAACGGGAAAAAGTTGGAGGTCCGGGCTTTTTTCAATGATTCATATGGGATCTCCTGCAGGCCTTCCCACTGGGTGTCTCCGACCAGGGCGACCTTTTTTTCGTCGTCATATCCCCAGACCGCCACCACGTGCCCGTTGAAATGGGTGGAGGATTTGTAATAGTCGATGAAAAAAATGTCTGTCTGGATCAGGACCGGTACCCCCTGGTCTACGAGCGCTTTGACTTCCGCCAAGCCTTGGTCAGGGTCAGTATTGGTGATCCAGAGAAAATCGATTCCCAGATGCTGGAAAAAGTTGCCCTCGAGCCCCGCGCTCCGGTTGAACAGGGCCCGGGTGGGCTTGTAGAGATCCCCCTTCATGTAATAGAAGCCCAGACCCGCCCCCAGTCCCAAGCAGATGGGTTCGGAAAAGTTCCGGCCGTAGAAATACGAGATGCTGGAAAGCGCGGTCGAGGCGCAGTGCTTTCCCGGCCGGTGCACCCATCCATTGATGATTTTTTTCATGGGCGATATTTTAACATTCTTGGGATAATAATCTGAATCGTTTGTTTCTAGTTGAAAACGTTAATATTATTTCTCGGAACTTGAAACTCGAAACCAGAAACCCGAAACTTATATCATTATGAATTGCCATAAATGCGGGGCGGAAATGACGCCCGAAACCAAATTCTGTCCGAAGTGCGGGGCGCAAAATACGGAAAGAAGGATTTTACACCCTTCCTGCCCGCGCTGCCGCCAGGAATTCCCCGAAGGAACCAAGTTCTGCCCACAGGATGGGTTGGAACTCCGGGATAAAGACGAGATCGCATACGCGGATCTTCCCTTGACTTACCAGATCGCCTTTAAAAAATTCGATCAAAAGGGATTCCGTCTGACCTGGAGCTGGATTGGTTTCTTCTTTGGCGGGATCTGGTACCTGGTCAAGGGAATGTGGGCCAAGGGCCTAATCATCCTCGGCCTCACCATCATCACCGGGTTTCACGCTTTCCCCTTCACCTGGCTTTACTGCATTTTCCTCGGAAAATACGACTATTACCTTTTTAAGGTCAAGGACAAACAACTCTGGTAAAGAAAAGGGGCACATGACTATGCGCCCCTTCCCTGAAATATTAATTTTCCCTCTAACTCTATTTAATCCATATTATGTAGTTTGCCGATTTATCGGCGCTTCTAAAACCTGCCCGATGAATCGGGCAACTACGGTAGAAATATTTTGCGCCCTCGAACCCTTGAACCCCTCCGGGACGTAGTCCTACCCTCCGGCCTGTAAGCCCTCCGGGCTGGAAGCGGGGACGGAGTCCTCGGCCCCTGGGACCCTATTTTCTTCTTAGAGCGTGTTCGCCACCACCATCCGCTGGATTTCCTGGGTTCCCTCGTAGATCTGGGTGATCTTGGCGTCCCGCATGTATCTTTCCACCGGATAGTCCGTGGTGTAGCCGTAGCCGCCGAGAACCTGGACCGCCTCCACGGTATTCCGCATCGCCACATCCCCGCAGAAGGTTTTGGCCGCGGAGGAAAGCCGGACCTGCTCCGGGAGAAGCCGGCTCAGATCCTTGGGACATTCCTGGAGCACCGAGGCGCATTTATAAAGGAGCTGGCGGCCCGCCTCCACATTGATGGCCATGTCCGCGAGCTTGAAGGAAATCCCCTGGAAGGACATGATCGTGCTTCCGAAGGCAATTCTTTCCTTGGCGTAATTGATCGCGTACTCGGTTGCGCCCGCGGCGATCCCGAGTGCCTGGGCGGCGATCCCCGGCCGGCTGAAATCCAGGGTTTTCATCATGATGGTGAATCCCATCCCTTCCTGGGTCAGGATATTTTCCGCCGGCACCTTGCAGTCTTCGAAAATCAGCTCCACCGTGTCCGAGGAGCGGATTCCCATCTTGTCCTCTTTCTTTCCCACCTTGAAGCCGGGGAAACCCTTCTCCACGATGAAAACACTCGCCTGCTTGTGGGACTTCTGCTCCGGGTTGGTGACTGCGTAAACCGTCAGGGTGTCAGCTACCCCGCCGTTGGTGATGAAATTCTTGCTCCCGTTCAGAAGGTAATAATCGCCTTTCTTCACGGCCTTGGTTTTCAGCCGGGCCACATCTGAGCCTCCGCCCGGCTCGGTCAGGCCGAAGGCCGCGAGCTGCTTGCCGGTGGAAAGCCCCGGAAGGTATTTTTCCCTCTGCTTGTCGTTGGCCGCCAGGAGGATGGGGAGCGAGCCCAGTTCCTGCACCGCCGGCAGAAGCCCGACCGAGGCATCCACCTTGGAAAGCTCCTCGATCACCAGGACGAGGCTGAGCAGTCCGGATTCGGCTCCGCCGAACTTCTCGGGGAAATCTATCCCCAGGAGGCCGTTGTCCCGTAAAAGCTGAACCATCTCCCAGCTGAACTTAGCCTCTTTATCGCGGTGCTCGGCCCCCGGCTCCACCTGGGCTTTGGCCATCTTACGGACAGTATCCTGCAGCATCTTTTGCTCTTCAGTCAGCTCGTACTGCGGCATTTTAATTCTCCTTTCTTTCCGGGCCTTACTCTCATAAAGTGGGAATGTTATTGTAGAATTTAGGGGCTTGATAATTCAAGGGGGGAATAATAATGGATGCCCAGGTCCGGCCGGAAAAGATGAAAGCTCTCCAGGAAAAAATGGAACGCCTGGGGGTTTTTGAAAAAGACCTGATCGAGAAATTCGTACGCTCCGGCGGCAAGGGGGGCCAGAAGGTCAACAAGGCCTCTTCCTGCGTTTACCTGAAGCACCTGCCCACCGGGATCGAGGTCAAGTGCCAGCAGGAAAGATACCAGTCCCTGAACCGTTTTCAGGCCCGCCGCCTCCTGGCCGACAAAATCGAAACCCTGGTCCGGGGCAAGCTCAGCCGGGAGGAGCAGGAAAGGGAAAAAATCCGCCGGCAGAAACGCCGGCGCTCCCGCCGGGCTAAAGCCAGGATGCTCGAGGATAAACATATCCAGGCCGGGAAAAAGTTTCTGCGCTCGAAGGATTTTTCGATGGAGGAATAGACTAAATACAAATCACCAATTACCAAATCCCAAATTCCAAACAAACACCAATTTCCAATAATCAAACCGAATAAAAAAACCAATTAATTAACGATTTTTCTTTTCGTTAATTATCGTTTTTGTATCGGTGATTTGTCATTGAATATTTGTATTTTGTTTGGTAATTGGAGCTTGGTTATTGGATTTTGCCTTTATTTAGGCTTTGGCGATCGCGGCGAGATTCTTTTCCCAGGTCAGCTTGGCGTCTCCAGGAGCGTAGAAATCGTCCAGCCGCGAAGCCAGGCGGTAATTTGTCTTCTCGTAGAACCTCCGGGTCGGACCGTAATCAGGACGGGAGCTGGTTTCGATATAAACCCGTTCCCCGCCCAGCTTGAGGATAGCTTTCTCGGTCTCGGCCAGGATCCTGCTCCCGATCCCCTGTCCCCGGAGTTCCTCGGAAACCGCCATCCAGTATAGATCAAAGCTTTTCTGGGTGCAGGGGATCGGACCATAGCAGGCATACCCTACCACCCGGTTTTCAATCTCCGCGAAAAAGAAATGGTATCCGCTGACCGGGCCCCGGGTGAGTCTCTCCTCGATCAACTCCTCCGCCACCGCAATCTCAAAATCGAAAAAATATTTATTGGAAAGCAGAATTTTCCGGACCGCTTCCCGGTCGGATGGTCTGGCCTTATTCCTCAGTGATATCTTCGGTTTCTCCGACTTCATTTTCCTGTCTGCTGCTGGCTTTTTCTTTTTTTTGGGGGAGGGTTTCGCTCTTTGCCTTATGCCCTATGCTCTATGCGCTTTGCGACGGTCGGCGGTTTTCGGTCTACCTTCATTTGTTTATCGTTAGCTCTTTCTTCTTTTTGGGGGGCAGGTTTCGCTCCCCAAACTAATGTGCGCGATCACGTAATACGGGGCGGCGGCTCCACAGGAGCTCGCCTTCGTTGGATCCAATTATCAGGAATCATCGAGTTCTTTGGTATCAGGGTATAAAGAAGTTTGTGTCGCGAGAACCTACCCCCGGGCTTCTGAAAACCAAGAAAAGCAGAATTCCCTCCTGTCTTCCTGGCTGCCCAGTGATATTTCCTTTGAGCTTTGACCTTTCACCTTTGACCTTTGAACTATGACCTGTTTTTACGCTGCATTATTCCCGAGGTTGGAGGTGCCCAGCGCGTCCTGGAGAAGCCGTTCAACGGCATCGGGAAAAGTAATCCCCGCCCGGTGCAGGGCCGCAGTAAACCCGGCGTCCGGAGACAGGCAGGGATTGGCATTTACCTCCAGAATCCAGGGCCGGTTTTCACTGTCGAGGCGGAAATCCACCCGGGCATAACCCCGGAGGCCGAAAATCTCCCAGGCCGCCAGGGATATTTTTACCATCTTTTCAATGATCGGCTGATCCTCGGGGGGGAAATCAATGCATGAAACCGTGTTCTTAAACTCGTAAGAACTCGGAACCCATTTAGCCTGGTAACCCACGATTTTGAGCCGTTCCGGGCCGAAATCGATAAACTGGATTTCGGTGGGCGGAAGCGCTTCCGGCCCCCGCGGCCCGGCCAGAAGCGTAACATTGATTTCCCGCCCTTCGATATATTGCTCGGCGAAGAAATTCCGGCTGCTTTTGTCTTCGGAAAGCTTTTTCAGCCGCTCGCGGAACGATTGCTCCCCTTCCACCTGCGCCACCGAATCATCATTGATCAGCATGGAACCGTGTTCCCAGATCGATTTAAAGAACACTCGCTCCCCCGTTTTCGGCATCCGCGCGAAAGGCTCGCCCCCCACCCACCAATCCGGGGTGGGCAGGCCTTCCCGGCGCATGATCTTCTTCGCGATCAGTTTGTTGGTGGAAAGCATCATTGGCACGGAAGGTACGCCGGTAAAAGGAATACCCAGGGCCTCTAAAAACGCGGGCGCGAAATAAATCAGCCGTTCGTGAATGCCCACCGATTCCACCAGGTTGAATACACAGGCGGGCTTGATCCGGTCCAGAGCCCGGCTGATCTCCGCCAGATCAGACCTGAAGGGAACCGGCTCGGGGCTATGTCCCAGCTCCAACAGGGCCTGGATTACGGTTTCGCGCTGGACATCATTATCCAGCTCTTCCGGAGGAGCTCCTGGGGCTATAGGATTGTGCAGAACCGCGACTTTCATCTTGGCATAAGCGGATATATTTTCAGTAAGCGAACCTGGAATATTTTCTCCAGGTTCAATTTTCTCATTAATTAGCCTTGAAATATAGCCTGTTTATTTTTTCGGCCGGCCCGGCTCTTTTTCTTTCCGGGCTCGGGTCCAGGCCGACTTAACGATTTGACTGATGAGTTCCAGATACGGCATCCCGATCGCGGTGCAGAGCATGGGGAGATCGGAGTGGGTCGGGTGCATTCCAGCCAGTGGATTTACTTCGAGAACATGCAGGCGGCCCCGGGCATCTTCCCGGAGGTCCACCCGGCCGGCGTCCCGGCATTTTAAAACCCGCCAGGTCTGCAAACCCAGAACGGCGGCCCGCCGGGCCTGGCGATCCCGCACCAAGCGGTAATCCACCAGGGTCTCGCAATATTCCTTGTTCTGAAAAGAATAAACCCCGTCCTCCGCCCCGGGCTTGAGGGCGATTTCAAAAACCCCCAGGGCCCGGGCTTCCCGGCCGGTTCCGAGAATCCCGACGGTATATTCCCGACCGGGCAAGTAGGTTTCCACCAGGACCGGCTGGTGATAATTTTTTAAGAGTTCGCGCAGAACCCGGGCCAGGGCTTTACGGTTTTCAATCCGGGACCAGGGCCCGATTCCCTTGCTGGTCCCCTCCCCGACAGGCTTGGCGAAAAGCGGAAACGGAAGCCGCACTTCCCGGATTTCTTTCTCGTTCTCGACCAGAATAAAATCCGGGGTCAAGAGCCCGGCGTCCCGGAGAACGTGCTTGGTAAAAGCTTTGTGCAGGGTCAACCCGAGCACCACCGGGTCGGAAAAGGTGTAAGGGATATCGAAAACATCCAGGATGGCCGGCACCTGGGCTTCCCGGCCCAGGCCGTACATTCCCTCGGCTACGTTGAAAACCAGGTCCCAGCGTTCGCCGGTGGAAAGCTTTTGGATCAGGCTCCGGGCGTTCCCGATCCGGCAGGTCCGGTAACCCAGGCGCCGCAGGGCCGATTCGATCTCGTTGATGGTCTCGGGCTTGTCGAATTCAGCGGTTTCCTCCTCGCCGAAACCTTCCCGAAGATAATCATCCCGCAGATCATAGGTCAGGCCGATCAGGATCTGAGATTTGCTTTTTTTCCTGGAAGCCATCGAGATTTTCCTGGCTGGCAAAATACTTCCGCTTTTCCAATCCGTCAAGCGGAGTCCGGCCCGGGGAACCCGGGCCGGCGTTGAAGATAATCTCGGGAAATAATTCCGAGAGGCTGAGATCTACTCAACCGGATCAGGATAGCTGAAAACCCGGCCCTGATAATTTTTCAGCAGGATCTCATCCCGGTTCCGGCCCACCACCGATTCGGGGATCAGGACGATTTTCCCGCCTCCCCCGGGGGCGTCAATCACGAAGTTGGGCACCGCGTAGCCCGAGGTATGGCCCCGGAGGCCGGAGATGATTTCCAATCCTTTTTCCACTGGGGTGCGAAAATGGGAGGAACCCGTGATCGGATCGCATTGATATAAATAGTAGGGCCGGACCCGGATCCGCATCAGCCCCTGAAATAATTTTTTCATCGTTGCGAGGTCATCGTTTATCCCTTTGAGCAGGACGGTCTGGCTGCCGAGGGGAATCCCGGCGTCGGCCAGGCGCTCGCAGGCCCGGGTCACTTTCATGGTCAGCTCTTCCGGGTGGGTAACATGAATACTCATCCAGACCGGATGGTAGCGCTTGAGCATCTGCGTGAGCTTGGGGGTGATCCTCTGGGGCAGGGCCACGGGGGCCTTGGTGCCGATCCGGATAACCTCCACGTGCCGGATTTGCCGGAGCCGGGAGAGCAAGTACTCAATATTTTCGTCGGAAAGGGTGAGCGGATCCCCACCGGAAAGAAGAACATCGCGGATCTCCGGATTTTCCTCAATATATTCGATCGACTTCTCCCAGCGCTCCCGGTTGGGGGCTACCCGCCCA
>JAPLJL010000050.1 GCA_026388615.1 Pseudomonadota bacterium
CGCATGGCCCGCTGCCAACCATTCCACCCGGGCGGAATCGACCCGGTCCCCTGAGAATCCTCACGCACAAGAAGAAGGCGGGTACGTCTTGAACGACAGCAAGCGCATCATGATCGCCGCGCTGGGATCGGTGTTGATCCTCTTCGCGTGGAACGAGTTCGGCATGCCGAAGAAGGCCAGGACTGCCCCGGCGGCCACCACGCAGGCGGCGCCCGACGCGTCGGGAAAGACCCCGGATGCGGCCAAGGCCACGGCCGCTCCGGTGGCCGCCTCGGCCGAGGCCAGTAAGGCCGGGGAGATCCCGGCGGGCACGGCTGTCCCGGGGGTTCCGCTTTTCTCGGACCTGAACCAGGAAGAGCTGGTCCGGATCATGGGCGGCCTGAAGCGGGTGAAATACAACCAGGGAGACTGGATGATCCGGGAAGGCGAGAAGGGCGACACCATCTACATCATCAGCTCCGGGAAAGTGGCGATTTACAAGAAGGTCAAAGGCGAAGACCTGAAAATCTCCGATCTCGAAGAAGGTGAATTCTTCGGGGAATTCAGCTTCTTCATGTCCCACCAGCGCCAGGCCTCGGTCCGGGCCGAAGGGGAAGTGGAACTCCTGGAAATCAAGCGGGAAGAGCTGGATAAGATCGTGGAGGAATATCCCAACGTTTCGGACATCCTGGTCAAGTTCTACAAGGACCGGGTCCTGGACACGGTGATCGCGATTTCCCCCCTGTTCCGGGGCCTGGGCAGCAAACAACGCAAGGAATTGACCGGTAAGTTCGAGCTCAAGGTATTTGAGAAGGGCCAGGCGGTGATTCAAGAGGGGGAGAAGGGGGATTCGCTCTTCCTGATCAAAGACGGGGATTTTTCGGTTTCCACCGCCGGGCCGGGAGGGCAGGCAGTGGTGCTCGCCACCCTGCAGAGCGGGGACTTCTTCGGGGAGATCGCCCTGATCAGCGACCAGCCGCGCACCGCCACGGTCACCGCGCTGACCCGGGGCAGGTTGATGGTGCTTTCCCGGACCAACTTCATGGAACTGGCCGGGCGCTTTCCCCAGGCGCTGGAAGTGGCCCGGACCTACCTGCAACAGCGGGCCGAGGATACGGTTTCCACCATCATGACCCTCGACGATGGCGGATCGGGCGAAGTGGTAGTGTAATAGTGTAGAAATTTGCTTTTTTGACACGGATTAAACGGATTTTCAGGGATCAGAGATAAAGAAAATAAAACAAGAGGGTTTGAAGAATTTTATTGTCACCGTGGGAATCCGTGTCTAAATTTAATGCCGGGATTTTTATGAACGAAAGCGAGAGAAAAAAGGAACCGGCCGGCCCGGAAGAGCAGCTCATCGCCCTTAAGTTCCAGGTCTCCGAGCTCCAGCAGAAGCTGGCGGTCAAGGAAGGGGAACTGGAAGTTTTCCGGGGGATAGGGCAGATCTCGCGGGCCCTCAGCCGGTCGCCGGAGCAGCGGGGGAAGCTGAGCGAGATCCTGGACGGGAGCCTGGACCTGATTCTCAAAATGGTGGGTGCGGAAGCCGGTACCATTTTTCTGAAGGAAAAAGACGGGGAACATATTGTTTTCAAGTCGGTCCGGGGGTTCGGAAGCGAAAAGCTGAAGGGCAAGAAGCTGAGGATCGGCGAGGGGATCGCGGGCTGGGTGACCCAGAACGGTCGCCCCTACGTTTCCACCCAGGTCACCAGCGACCCGCTCTGGCAGAAGGAATACGCGGAGCTGGCCGATTTTGAAACCCGGGAAATCCTTTGCGTGCCCCTCCGGATCGGGGACCAGGTTTTCGGGGCGGTCGAGGCGATCAACAAGAAAGACCGGCAGCTGCTGGCCCAGGAGGACCTGGAAAACCTTTCCTCCCTGGCCAGCCAGCTCGCCATTGTCATCCAGAACGCGCGGCTTTTCCTGGAGTCCCGGCAGCAGGCGGAACAGCACTCCGAACTGATCGAGGTCTCCGCCCTCCTCAACTCTTCCTTGGACCCCCTGGTGGTCCGGAAAAAGGCCATGGAGGCCGCCACCCATCTGATGGGGGCGGAGGTGGGTTCCCTGCTCCTCGTAGACCAGGAAAAAAAGGAACTTTATTTCGACGTGGCCCTGGGAGACAAGGGGGACGCGGTCAAGCAGATCCGCCTGAAAATCGGCGAGGGCATCGCCGGCTGGGTGGCGGAAAAGGACGAGGCGCTTCTGATCCCGGATGTCTCCAAGGATCCCCGGCATTTCCGGAAGGCGGACCAGAAGTCTACCTTTTCCACCCGGGATATGATCTGCGTCCCGGTCAAGGCCAAGGACAAAATGATCGGGGTCCTGCAGGCGATCAACAAGCAGGGCGGGCAGATCTTCAGCCAAGAGGACTTGGAACTCTTCAAGTCCCTGGCTAACCAGGTGGCGATCGCGATCGATAACGCCAACCTCTACACGGAAATCCAGAGAACCTTTCTGGAAACGGCGGAAGCCCTGGCCGAGTCCATCGAAAAACGCGACCCTTACACCGGCGGCCATACCCGGCGGGTGGTGTTCTACTCCTGGGCGATCGCCGGCGAGCTCGGCCTGCCCAAAGAGGAAATGGAAAGGCTGCGCATTGCTGCGGTCCTGCACGACATCGGCAAGATCGGGGTGGAGGACCGGGTGTTGCGCAAGGAGGGGCCGCTCGACCAGGAGGAACTGGCCCAGATGCGGCGCCACCCCGAAATCGGGGCGCACATTGTCAAACATATTGACGGCCTGAAGGACGTGGTCCCGGGCATTCTCCATCACCAGGAGCGGTTCGACGGCAAGGGGTATCCCGACGGGATCAAGGACGGGGAGATCCCGATCTTCGCCCGGATCATCGCCGCGGCGGACACCTTTGACGCGATGACCTCGGACCGCCCTTACCGGAAGGCGCTCCCGGACCAGGTTGCGCTGAATGAGCTGAAAAAATTTGCCGGGATCCAGTTTGATCAGCAGGTGGTTGAGGCTTTCATCCGTGCTTACGACAAGGGGAAGGTCAGGTCGGTGGGCAAAGACACCGCCTAGGGTAATGTCTCAGAAACGGATTTGCCGTGGTTAAAATGCTTGATTTTAATTATGTCGGGACGGCCTGCAACGGCCGCCCGAATCAGGGAGCCCGCGGCCTGCCCGAGCTGACGCTCGCGTCGGCCAGGGAGGGGCTCCCCTACGAAAAAATTATTGTAAGGTTTTTACTGAGACACCACACTAGTCGGCCGGCCAGGAAATGTATATCATCCAGTCGGGCAAGGTTAAGATCTCCAAGAAAATCGGGAATTTCGAAAAAACCCTGGCCCTTCTGCCCACCGGTGACTTTTTCGGGGAGATGTCCATTCTGAACAATCGTCCCCGCTCGGCCACCGCGACCGTGATCGAAGACGCCAACCTTCTGGTGATCGATCCCAAGACTTTTGAAACCATGATTCGGAACAACGCGGAGATCGCCATCCGGATCATCAAGAAACTGGCGGGCCGGCTCCAGGAGGCCGACCATCAGATCGAAAGCCTGCTCCTGAAAAATCACAACCAGAGGGTGGTCCATATCCTGGTGCGCTGGGCCGAGGCGCGGGGGAAACCGGAGAATCAGGGGATCCGCGTGGGCGGCAACGAGCAGGAACTCGAAACGGCTTCCGGGGTGGAATCCGGCAAACTGGCGCCGCTCTGGGATGAGATCGCCAAGGCGGGGGTGGCCCGGAAGGATGAGAAGGGGTATTTCATCCCCGATCTGGACAAACTGAAAAAATACCTGGATTATCTATCGATGAAGGAGCAATTCGGGGGTTAAGCCGGGGAGAGGATCATCGGGGGATTGATCCGCAGTTTCGAGGGGGAGCAAGGAAAATGAAGCTAAGGGTTCTGGGTTGTTACGGCGCCAAGATGCCGGGTTACGCCACCTCGGCCTTCCTGGTCGGGGATTCCATCCTGCTCGATGCCGGGGCGGTCACCAGCCGGCTGTCCCTCAAGGAACAGGTCAAAATCCGATCGATTCTGGTTTCCCATACCCACATGGACCACATCAAGGATATTCTTTTCCTGGCTGACAATGTTAACGCCCAAAATTCCCATTCGATCCTGGTGTACAGCTCCCAGGGGGTGCTCCGAGGAATCAAAAAGAATCTTTTCAACTGGTTGATCTGGCCCGATTTTACCCAGATCCCCAATTCCCGGCATCCCATGCTCCGTTTCAAAACCATCCCGGTGGGGAAGAAGTTTCGGGTGGAGGGGCGAAGGGTATTGGCTTTTAAAAGCAATCATACCGTGGAGTCGTTGGGCTATCTGATCGAGGGGGATAAAGGCTGGCTGCTTTATTCCGGCGACACCGGACCCAATCCCAAGATGTGGAAGCTGGTCAACGCCATCGGCAATGTCCGGGCGATGATCGTGGATGTCTCCTTCCCGAACGAGATGGAGAAGCTGGCCCGGATCAGCCGGCATATGACGCCCAAGATGCTGGAAGAGGACATGAAGAATTTACAGGACCGGGGAGTAAAAATTTACATTTCCCACATGAAGCCCGCCTACCTGCAGAAGCTTTCCCGGGAGCTCCGGAAGCTAACTGATCCCCCGGTCACCATCCTTTCCCCGGGAACGAAAATCGAATTTTGAAAGATAGCTTCCTGTCTTCCCAATCCATCCGAAAAATGCAATCGGATGGCGGACCGATCCTCTCGATGAGGCCCTTTATTTGAATCCCGATGACCAAGTCCCTGCAATTAGAGAAAAAATGTCTATCGGTTGCGGTTGCGCCCTGGCCGACACGAGCTGAAGGCTCGGGCAGGCGGCTCGTTTCGGCTGCGTCTCACGGTTGCGGTTTTAAAAGCCGATGGACGTTGCCCGGAAGACATGACGATCACCGCCCTTGACGGGATTCCGCCAGAGGCGGAAGCAGCCCAACCAATCAACGTACTTCGATCATTTGCCGATGATTCCGGATGATCCGGTTGAATTTTTGCTTTCGCTTTCCCGCTCCGAATACCTGGGAATGAAGCCGGGACTCGAGCGGATTCGCGAGCTCCTGGAGAAACTTCACCACCCGGAAGACACTTTCAACTCAGTCCTGGTGGGAGGAACCAACGGGAAGGGTTCCACGGCGGTGATCCTGGCCAGCCTTTTGAGCCGGGTCGCGGGAGAAAATGGAAACCCATTCCGCCTGGGGCTTTACCTTTCACCCCACTTGGTCAACCTGGAGGAAAGGATCCTGATCGGGGGTCGGCCGGTTTCCCGGGAAGGGATCCGGGACACGGCCCGGAAGATTTTACCCTCGGGAAAAATGGAGACGGAGCGGGACCGCTGGACTTTTTTCGAGTTTATCACCGCCATCGCCTTCGACCGTTTTCGGGAGGAAAAGGTGGAACTGGCGGTGGCCGAGGTCGGCCTGGGCGGCCGGCTGGACGCTACCAACGTGCTCAGTCCGCTGGTTTCGATTATCACCAATATCTCCCGTGAGCATACCGAATGGCTGGGGGCTTCCGAGCGGGAGATCGCCGGAGAAAAAGCGGGAATAATCCGGGAGAAGGGAATAGTCGTCACCGGGGCCGAAGGCGAAGCCCTGACGGAGATCAGACGGGCGGCCGGCGAGAAGGGAGCCCGGGTTCTGTCATTAGGACGGGATTTCGCCGTCGCACCGGCCGGTCCCGCCGGGTTTGACTACCGGGGTGTCGGGCTCTCTTTGAAGGGGCTCTCCCTTTCCAGCCGCGGAGATTTCCAGACCCGGAACGCGGCCCTGGCCCTGGCGGGTTTCGAGATCCTGGCGGAACGCCTGGATTTTTCACCGCGCGAGGAGGAAATCCGGGCCGGGCTCTCTGGCTTCCGGATTCCCGGCCGGATGCAGATAATGGAAAGGGAAGGCCGGACCCTCGTCCTGGACGGCGCGCATAATCCCGGCGCGGCCCGGGTACTGTCCGGTGAATTGAAAAAGATATTCCCCGGCCGGAAGGCCCGTCTGATTTTTACCGCCATGCGGGACAAGGAAGTGGACAAGATCCTGGAACAGATCCTGCCGCTGGCCTCCCGGATGATCCTGGTTGACCTGGGCGGGAAAAGGGCTTTCCCGCCCGCGGAGCTGGAAAAGATAATCCGGCTCCGGAGCGCGGATCTGGAACTGGAAAAGACCTCCGGGATTGAAGCGGCCCTGGACCTGGCCCGGGAAGGAAACCGCGAAGATGAGTATATTTTGGTGACGGGTTCGCTTTACCTGGTCGGGGAAGCCCTCCGGGCTTTGGGATTGCCTGGGAACGTGGAAATACAATAACCAATGACCAAGTTCCAATTACCAAACAGGGTTATAATCGGGTATACCGGTTGCGGTTGGGCGGCTCGTTTCGGTTGGGTTTTACGGTTGCGGTTTGAAAAGCCGTCGGACGCCGCCCGAATGACTAGACGAGCGGCGCAACCGATCAACGTGGACCGATAATTAAGGAGAGAGGACAAATGAATATTGGGGTTGCGGGTCTGGGATATGTGGGATTGGTGGCGGGCACCTGTCTGGCTGAAGGGGGCAACGATGTGCTGGGGGTGGATATTGACGCCGAGCGGGTTCGCCGGCTCTCCCAAGGGGAGATGCCCATTTATGAACCGGGCCTGAAGGAACTCCTGGAACGCGGAATTCGGGAAGGGCGCCTGCGATTTACCACCGATTTAAAGGAAATGGTTCACTTCGCCGACGCGATTTT
>JAPLJL010000171.1 GCA_026388615.1 Pseudomonadota bacterium
GACCAGGTGGCACGCCGGATGGTGGAAGAGTTCATCGCTGGCAAACGGGAGCGGTAAACCCGCCTTTCCCGGTCCACAGTCATCAGGGAATTGCATCCACAACCTTTCCCTCGACCCTGAGGTGTTTCAGGGTCTGAAATAAAAGCCTGCGGCTGCCTCCGGGCTGGTAGTTTCGGACTTTTTATTTCCATCCCTCTGATTTGAAAAAAATTCAAGCTAAAAAACCTGCGGGCTGGTGGCTTTTGCTTCTGGCCCTTTTCCTGATTTTGCCTGCCTGTAACTCCCGGAATCCCTTGCCGCGGGGGATCCTGGTCATCGGGATCGAAGGTAACCCCACCGACCTGGACCCCCGGACCGCCACCGACGCCTATTCCAACCGGATCGATTCCCTGATCTATAACGGCCTGATTCGCTTGGGACCCCAGGCGGAGATTCTGCCGGATTTGGCCTCGGGATATGAAATCAAGGACCCGCTGACCTATATTTTTCATCTGCGCAAAGGGGTTCGGTTTCATGACGGCACGGTCCTTTCCTCCCGGGATGTCCGCTACACCTTTCAATCCATCCTTGACCCCCAGCTCGGCTCGACCCGGGCCGCGGCTTTCGCGATGGTCAGCACCATCGAGACTCCCGATGAAAACACCGTGGTTTTTAAACTGAAGGAGCCCTACGCGGCTCTGCTCAATGCCCTGACCACTGGGGTGGTCCCGTCCCCGGAGGGCCGGAAGGAAACCAGCCCGCCTCCCGGAACCGGGCCCTTCCGGCTGCAGGGTTTCCGGCGCGGGGAGAAGGTAACGCTCCAGGCCAATCCGGAATATTTCGAAGGCCCCCCCGCGCTGGCAGGGGTGGTTTTCCGGGTGATCCCCAACGATATCACCCGGGTGATGGAGATCGAGCAGGGGGGGATCAACCTGCTTTATAACGCGGTCCCGCCGGATTCGCTTCCCCTGGTCGAGGCGGAGAAAAGGCTCACGGTCATCCGGGCGGAGGGAACCGGCTATTCCTACCTGGGTTTGAATCTCCGGGATCCGATCCTCGCTGATCCCCGGGTGAGAAAGGCCATCGCGCTCGCGATCGATCGCCCGGCGATCATCCGGGATCTGCTCCGGGGCCTGGCCCGGCCCGCGAGCGGGGTTCTGGCTCCCAGCCACTGGGCTTACCACGGCCAGGTCGCCCAATTCGAATTCGACCCGGCCCGGGCCCGCCGGCTGCTCGACGAAGCCGGGTATCCCGATCCGGACGGGGAGGGCCCGAAAAAACGTTTCGTCCTGAGCTACAAAACCTCCCAGGACCGGCTCCGGATCCGGATCGCCGAGGTGATCGCCCAGTACCTGGAAACGGTGGGGATCGGGGTCGAGATCAGGAGCTACGAGTGGGGGACTTTCTTCGCGGATATCCGCAACGGCAACTTCCAGCTTTTCTCCCTGACTTGGGTGGGGGTGACCGAGCCGGACATTTATTACTATATTTTTCACTCCCGGAGCCTTCCTCCCGATGGAGCCAACCGGGGAGGCTACGCCAACCCCGGGCTCGACCGGCTGGTCGAGGCGGGCCGCCGGGAAACCGATCTCGGGAAGCGCCGGGCGATTTACGCCCGGGTCCAGGAGATCGTGGCCGAGGACCTGCCTTATATCAATCTCTGGCACAACGAAGAGGTGGTGGTGCTTTCCCGGGAGATTCAGGGTTTCCAGGTTTATCCCGGGGGCGACCTGATCTCCCTCTCGCGGGTGCGGATCGGGACTTCGCCATGAAATGGTTCGTGCTCCGGCGCCTGCTCCTGATGATTCCGGCGGCCCTGGGGGTGCTGACCCTGGTTTTTTTCCTGGTCCACCTGGTTCCCGGGGACCCGGTGGATCTGATGCTGGGAGAGTCGGCCGGCGTGGCCGACCGGGAAAGCCTGCGGCATGCCCTCGGGCTCGACCAATCCCTGCCCCGGCAGTACGAACACTTCCTGGGGGGCCTTTTCCGGGGAGACCTGGGAGAGTCTTTTTTTTACCGGGAGCCGGTCGCCCGGGTCATTGCCGAACGTTACCCGGCCACCGTCGAGCTCGCGGCCCTGGCCTTGATCATGGCGCTTTTAATCGCCCTGCCGGTGGGAATCCTGGCGGCGTCGCGCCCCTATACCCTCTGGGACAACGGGGCGATGTTTTTTTCCCTCCTGGGCGTCAGCCTGCCCAATTTCTGGCTGGGGCCGCTTCTAATCCTGGTTTTCGCGCTCAAGCTTTCCTGGTTCCCGGTTTCCGGGCGGGAGGGTTTTACCAGCGTGATCCTGCCGGCCCTGACCCTGGGGGCGGGGATGGCCGGGATTCTTTCCCGAATGATCCGGGGCTCTCTGCTCGAGGTGATGGGCGAGGAATATATCACCGCCGCCCGATCGCGGGGTCTGTCGGAGGCCGCCGTCTGGCTCCGGCACGCGCTCAAGAACTCCCTGATCCCGGTCGTCAGTGTCGTGGGCCTGCAGTTCGGGGCGCTTCTCTCCGGAGCGATCATCACTGACACCATTTTTTCCTGGCCGGGGGTGGGCCAGCTGCTCCTCTCGGACATCTCCAGCCGGGATTATCCGCTGCTTCAGGGCTGCATCCTGGTTATCGCCTTTACTTACCTGGGGGTCGGCTTGCTGGCCGATCTCCTTTACGCCTGGGTGGATCCGAGGATTCATTATGGCCGCGCCTCATAAAATGTCGGGTTACGTCAATCGGTTGGGCGGCTTCCACCTCTGGCGGAATCCCGCCGAGGGCGGTGATCGTCATGCCTTCGGGGTGGTGTCTTTCGGCTTTTAAGACGGTGAACTGATGACGATAGACGACACGAGTCGC
>JAPLJL010000408.1 GCA_026388615.1 Pseudomonadota bacterium
TTGATGCGACCTGCCCGGCTTGCCCGAGGCTCGCCCAGGGTGTCGGCCAGGGAATCCAGAATTTATTGAATGACGACATCTGGATCCCCGCTTCCAACTTCATCAAGGCTTCGTCGGACAGGTCCGCGGGAATGACACTCCAAATCAACATCAGCTTGAAATGGAATTCCAAATAGAGTGTATTTGGTAGTATGAAAGTCAAGACATCTATCACCCTATCGGAAAGCCTTTTAAAAGCCATTGACCAGCGCACGGGCTCGGATAAAACCCGTTCGGCCTTCATCGAGAAGGCCATGTGGGTTTTCATCACCCAGATGATCCGGGACGAACAGAATGCCCGGGACCTCGACATCATCAACCGCCGGGCCGAGCGTTTGAACCGGGAAGCGGCCGACGTCCTCGGATACCAGACAAATCTATGAAACGGGGCGTGCCTTAGAGAAATCGGCATTAACGAACTGCGTGGCCGCCTACCGTCGTTAAAATAAACCTGTAAGTCGCAGCTGCCCAAATCAGGAATTTCACCCTCCCCTCAGTCCCCTCCCATCGAGGGAGGGGAGGTATTCTTTTATCCCGAAAAATGCAGTTGTTATTTTCTAATGTTTCGTAGTTGCCCGATTTATCGGGCGCTTTTGAAAACCGCCGATGAATCGGCAGACTACAATAAATACTTTCCCATTGCTCATAACCTGTAGCCTGGAACCCAAAGCGAGATTCTTCGCTTCGCTCAGAATGACAAAATAAAACGGCGGTCAGCGGTCGCCTTTGGTCCCATGACCTACGACCTACCACCTACGACCTACCACCTACCACCTACCACCTACGACCTACCACCTACCACCTACGACCTGATTTAAAGCATTCTCGGAAGTATTTCCCCGGCTTTTCCCTGAAAACTCATGTCCACCGCCCGCGAGAGCGGGGTCGGCTCCAGGTTGATCTCGACCACATAGGCCCCCGCCTTTTTCGCCCACAGGGCCATCGAGGCCGCGGGCTGGACGACCGCGGAGGTTCCCACCACCAGGAGGATCTCACATTTTTGCAGAGCCTCCTCGGCCCGGGAGAGGATCGTGGGATCCAGCGCTTCCCCGAACCAGACCACATTGGGGCGGCGGAGTTTCCCGCAGGCCGGGCAGAGGGGCGGGAAAGCCAGATCGGGGTCCCGGTTTTCCTCCACCCGCCCGCACCCGGTGCAGCGTACCTCCCAGATGGTGCCGTGCAAATGCAGGACGTTCCGGCTCCTGGCCCGGCGGTGCAGGCCGTCGACATTCTGGGTGATCAGGGTAAAATCCGGGATCCTCTGCTCGAGGGTAACAAGGGCGTGGTGGGCGGGGTTGGGCGCGCAAGGCGCGATCCGGCCCCGGCGCCAGATATACCATTCCCAGACGAGCTGGGGATCGCGGGCGAAGGCCTCGGGGGTGGCCAAATCCTCGGGCCGGAAATTCTTCCAGAGCCCCTCCGGGCCCCGGAAGGTGGGCACCCCGCTCTCGGCTGAAATCCCGGCGCCGGTCAGGGCCACCACCCGCTTTGCCCCGCGCAGCCGGGTCACGGTCGGGTCCCATCGGGAGTCATGGATCATCGGTATCGCCTTT
>JAPLJL010000244.1 GCA_026388615.1 Pseudomonadota bacterium
TGGGGGCGATTTCCACCATTTCCCCGAGGTACATCACCGCGATCCGGTCGGAGATCCAGGAGAGGACCCGGAGATCATGGGAGATAAAAAGGTAAGTCAGATTTTTCCGGGTTTTGAGATCGGAAAAGAGGTTCAGGATCTGGGCCTGAATGGAAACATCGAGGGAAGACACCGGCTCATCCGCGACGATGAGTTCGGGGTCCAAGGCCAGGGCCCGGGCGATGCCGATCCTCTGGCGCTGGCCCCCGGAGAATTCATGGGGATAGCGGGAATAGGAATCGGGCGGCAGTCCCACCTGCCGGAGCAATTCGATGACCATTTCCTTCCGGGCCGCGCGGGAAGGGGCCAGGGAGTGAATCTGGATGGGCTCGCTGATGATCTCCCCGGCTTTCATCCTCGGGTTCAGGGAGGATTGCGGGTCCTGAAAAACAATCTGGATTTTTCTCCGGAGCCGGCGGAGCTCTTGGCCCCGTTTTTTTAAAAAGTCTTCCCCGGCGAAGATGATTTCCCCGGAATCGGGCTCGACCAGCCGGAGGATCAGCCGGGCCAGGGTGGACTTGCCGCAGCCCGATTCCCCCGCCAGGCCCAGGGTCTCCCCCGGTTTGATCCCGAAACTCACCCCGTCGACCGCGTGGACCAGTTCCCGGCTGCTGGAAAAGAAGGTGGCCTGGACCGGAAAATATTTTTTCAGGTTTCGGACGTCGAGAAGATTATTGCTGGAATGTTCCATGGAATTTATCTGCTCAGGGTCCCAGGGGCCGAGGGTTCTAGGGTTCGAGTAAAGAGAAATTTAGAAAAAGTATTTCCCCCCCCTTGACCCCTGGAACCCTTGTACCCTTGTACCCTCATATCTAAATCAATTGATCGGATTAATGCACGCGGCCAGATGCCCGGTCCGCATGGTTTTTAATTCCCCATCGTATTGCCTGCACTCGGGCCGGGAGCGGGAGCAGCGGGGCTCGAAACGGCAGCCGGGGGGAAGATGCTTCAGGTCGGGCACGGTTCCCGGGAGGGCGGTGAGCTTCAGATCCTTTTCCCCGGAAGAAAACTTCGGGATGGAATTTAACAGTCCCTGGGTGTAGGGGTGGGCCGGCCGGGAAAAAAGCTCTCGGACCGGGGCCATCTCAACGATCTTGCCCGCGTAGCAGATGGCGACCCGGTCGGCGTGCTCGGCGATTATCCCCAGGTCATGGGTGATAAAGAGAACCGCCATCCCCAGATTTTTTTTCAGCTCGTCCAGCAGATTAAGGACCTGGGCCTGAATCGTTACGTCGAGGGCCGTGGTGGGCTCATCGGCGAGGAGCAGATCGGGTTTCCCCGCCAGCGCCATGGCCAGCATGACCCGCTGGCGCATCCCCCCGGAAAGCTGGTGGGGATAGGCGGCAAACCTCATTTCCGGGGAAGGAATCCCGACGAGCTTGAAGAGCTCTACGGTTTTATCCCGTCCTTCCCGGCGGGATACTTTCTGATGGAGACGGACCGATTCCAGGACCTGGTTCCCTACGGTCAGGACGGGATTGAGGGCGCTCATCGGCTCCTGGAAGACCATGGCGATCCGATCCCCCCGGATCTTTCGGAGTTCGGAAGGGTTAAGCTGAAGAATATCCCGCCCGGCGAATTCGATCCGGCCGCCGACGATCCGGCCCGGCGGGGGGACCAGACGCAGGATGGAAAGGGCGGTGACGGTTTTTCCGGATCCGGACTCGCCCACCAGGCCCAGGGTTTCCCCGGCAGATAGTTCAAAGGAAATCCCATCCGCGGCCCGGATCACTCCTTCGGGGGTGAAGAAGTGGGTTTGGAGATTATCAACCTTTAGCAAAGGATTCATAGTAATACGTTATTAGGTTGCGCGGCTCGTTTCGTCTTCCGTCAAACGGTTGCGTCCGTTTTGTTTACCAGTCATACCCGCGAAAGCGGGGATCCAGAAAGAAACTGGATTCCTGCTTCCAACTTCGCCAACCTGTCCGACATAGCCTTGGCGAAGTCGGAGGCTTCGTCGGACAGGTCCGCAGGAATGACGCTAATGATGATAAATAGAAAATGTTTCTCAACCTCATTTCTTCAAACGCGGATTTGAAAATTCCCTGATTCCTTCTGCTAACAGGTAAAAACCCAGGACCGTGATTAGAATCGCCAGGCCTGGAAAGACGGAAAGCCACCAGGCGATGTCGATATTATCCTTGCCTTCGGTGAGGATATTTCCCCAGCTGGGCGTGGGCGGCTGGACCCCGATGCCTAAAAAACTCAGGGCGGATTCGATGAAGATCGCCCCGCCCAAACCCAGGGTGAAGGCGACCATGATGGGAGTCAGGGCGTGGGGCAGGATATGCCGGATGATCAGCCGGTAGTTTCTGGCCCCGGCCGCCCGGGCCGCCAGGACGAATTCCCGTTCCCGCAGGGAGAGAAATTCCGCGCGGACTAGCCGGGTTACCCCCATCCAGCTGGTTACCCCGATTACCACCATGATATTGAAAATGCTTGGTCCGATCAGGGCAATGACCGCCAGGATTAAAAAGAAGGTGGGGATGCAAAGCATGATATCCACGAAGCGCATAATGATGGAATCAATATGCTTCCCGTAAAAACCGGAGATCGAACCCAAGACGATCCCGATGAGCGAGGAAATCCCCACCGCGATCAGGCCGACTAATAAAGAGATCCGGCTTCCAAACACCATCCGGCTGAAAACATCCCGGCCGAGGTCGTCGGTCCCGAGCAGGTGGTGGAACGAAGGGGGCAGCAGGATGGCCCAGAGATTCGGCTCGCCGGGGTCATGGGTCGAGAGATAGGGAGCCAGGAGCGCGACCAGGGCCAGGGAAAAAATAATCACCCCCCCGGCCAGGGCCTGCGGGTTTTGAAATAATTTTCTCATTTAGGAGAGGGGTCAATGACGCGAGGGGTCAGGTGGCTCCTCGGCATATGGCTATAGCTTCGGTAATTAGTTATCGCTTGGCATACGG
>JAPLJL010000209.1 GCA_026388615.1 Pseudomonadota bacterium
CTGAAATATTTCTATCGGGATCAGTTCCACGACGATCCTTTAAACCACATTGACGAGCCCGTCCGGGATCCCCGGCTGGCCCGGCTCTCCCAGATTTCCCTGGTGCTGATCGTCCTTCTGATCGGGGTGAAGATCCTGACCTTTTTCCTGCCGGTTTCTTTCCAATTCCGTCTGACCTACATCGCGCTTTTCTCCGCCCTGCCGGTCATTCTTTTCAGCCCCCGAAGATTTCATATTCTGAAGAAAATTGACTGGCCCACCCTTCTTTTCTTCGCTTCGATGTTCATCCTGATGCAGAGCGTCTGGGACACCGGTTTTTTCCAGGGGATCATTCAGAAACTTCACTTTTCCATCACCAATATCCTGGCCATCCTGGCAGTCAGCGTTGTCCTGAGCCAATTGATTTCCAACGTTCCGCTTGTAGCCCTGTATCTGCCCCTGCTTTCCCTGGCCGGCGCTTCCACAGAACAGATGGTGGCCCTGGCCGCCGGGAGCACGCTGGCCGGCAATGCCCTGATCCTGGGGGCGGCCAGCAACGTAATCATCATTCAAAACGCGGAGACAAAATTCGGCGAGACCCTGACTTTCTGGGATTTCATGAAGGTTGGCCTACCCCTGACGATTTTAAATATTCTGGTTTGCTGGTTATTCCTGTATCTAATATGATTTTCCCATGATCCCGGATCTTTTAATCCCTTTCCTCACCATCGGGCTGGCGGAACTGGGTGACAAAACCCAGCTTTCCATCCTGCTCCTTTCTTCTAAAACCAAAAAGCACCTGGAACTCCTGCTCGGGGTAATGACGGCTTTCCTGATTACCGACGGGATAGCGATCCTGATCGGGTCCTGGATCACCAGTGTCGTGCCGATGGCCTGGATTAAAATCGTTTCGGGGGTAATCTTCATTGTTTTTGGAATCCTGACCTTGAAAGACACGGATGAGGAAGGACGGGATAAGCTCTATTCCTCCAACGCCTTCATTGCCGGGTTCGTCATGATTTTCCTGACCGAGTGGGGGGATAAGACCCAGATCGCCGCCGCTCTTTTCGCCACTAAATATCATCCCCTCCTGGTTCTGATCTCGACCCTGGCGGCCCTGGCTGTTCTCTCGGTGATGGCGGTTTATCTCGGCAAGTTTATCGCCGAAAAAATCGACAAGAAGATTATCTCCAGGATCGCCGGGATCCTGTTCATCCTGATCGGCGCATCGTTCTTCCTGTTCTTGTTAAAAAGGTCATAGGTGATGGGTGTTGGGTCATAGGCAAGAAGCAAGAGCGAAGAACCTATAGAATAGAAACAAGAGAAAATTCAAAGACCGGGCGGGATGCCCGGTTTTTGTTTTTCCAGAAGCCCGGGGGGTGGGTTCTTCCTTCGACCCCGATGGGGGCTCAGGACGAGGACCCCAGAGGGGCGCGACCTAAACTCTTTGTAGACAAGACACCGATAAACTTGAGGAATTTTCGAAGTTCTCTAACGAAGGCGAGGCCTATCGGGCCCGCCGCCCAGGATTACGTGATCGCGGGTATTGTGCGGGAAGCGAAACCCACCCCCCAAAAAAAGAAAAAGAGCTTCATGAGGGAAAGCGGAGCGGGCGGCGGTCGTTGTATTGCATCCTAGCGTCCGAGCTTTGCGAGCCCGACGAAGCTTCCAACTTCGCCAAGGCTTCGTCGGACAGGTTAGCGTAGTCTGGGCTTGCCTTCCGGCTGTCCAGCGCTTTTTAGAGTTGAACATTTCCCCGCTTATTGATAACCTAAATCTCTCAAATTAATAAAGGAGCGGAAAAATGCCAAAAGGAAATGAAAGGTTGAATCTCGTCACCGGAGCCGCCGGATTCGCCGGATCCCATCTGGTCAAGCTGCTCCTGGACGAAAAGCAGAAGGTGATCGCCACCGATCTGGCCAAGGCCTTCGAGCATCCTAAGAACAAGTTCATTTATAAAAACACCGGCCTCGACTTTTCTCATCCCAACTGCCAGGTCATTCCCTCCGACCTGACCAACCAGGAAAGCCTGCGGGCCCTCTTCAAACAGCCGGTTACCCACGTCTTTCACGTCGCCTCCCTTTACGACTATTCCGCCCCCATGGCGCTCCTGGAAAAGATCAACGTCCAGGGCGGGCGCAACCTTTTTGAAATCGCCGTCAAGCATAAGGAACTGCAACGCTTCTTTCACTGGTCGACCTGCGGGGTCTTCGGCAAGCCCTTCACCGCCAAGGAAGGCAAGCAGTGCAATATCCCGTTCACCGAAGGCAACTGCTCTACCCCGAAGAACACCCCGATCGAGCAGGATCAGCCTACCGGCACCCACCTGGTCAACGACTACTCGATCACCAAGTGGAAGCAGGAACAGATCGCCTGGAAGATGCACCGGGACGAGGGCCTGCCGCTGACCGTGATCCGCCCCGCCCCCCTCTACGGGCCGGGGAGCGATTACGGCCACGGGGGCATCGTGCTCACCATTAACAAGGGGCTCGTGCCCGCCATCCCCAAGGACACCAAGCACTACATCACCACCTCGGCCCACGTGGAAGACATCGCCGGCTTCCCCGCCTTCATTGCGGAAAACGACGCCACCATCGGCGAGGATTACAACGTGGTGGACGACAGCATCATCTCCTATTACGATTTTCTCCAATACATCGCCCTCCTCCTGGGGCGGAAGATCAGAACCATCCCCATGCTCAGCATGCAGACCCTGCGGCCGATCATGATCTTCGCCGCCAACACCTGGCAGATGCTCGAAGAAAAACTCCACGTCCCGCGGATCCGGGTTTTCGAGGCCTCCTCGGCCACCTACATGTCTTCCAGCTACTGGATCTCGAATAAGAAGACCAAAGAAACGGGCTACCGCTACCGCTACCCCGATGTCCGCGAGGGCCTGCGCGACCTGGTGGACTGGTTCCGCTGCGTGGGCTGGCTGGACCAGTCCTATCGCCCCGAAGCCGCCTGGAAGGAATTCATTGAAATCAAGAAGTAAGGAATAAACGGAGGGCGCATGGTCGAAAAAGTCGGAAGGGGAGCGTCCATGAAGTTCGAGAATGTCCTGATCCGATTCTTCCCCACGGTTTACTCCGAATCTAACTTCGTGGACAGGACCTACCAGGCCCTGAGCAGTCACGGGTTTACCGCGGATAATACGATCGCGATCGTGGACGTCTGCCGGGACGAGATTTCCCAGCCTTTCCTGCGCCTGGTTAAGGACAAATGGGGGGAGGCCTTCAACCTTTGCAGCCTGGCCGGGATGTTTTTCGCCGGGCGCACCGCTCTGCTGGCCGCGATGCACCACGCCCCCCATGTAGGCGGCCGGGAACGTTACGTCTTCTTCGCCATCCCCCACATCGCGGTAGACGGCAGCGGCCAGGTCGGGGTCTGCGAAAGGCCGGGGGTGGGCGAATCCAATGCCTGCGGCGCCCTGAACGCCTTTCTCAAGGAACTCCAGAAAGGCAAGCTGAATGTTTCCCTGGACGAAAACGATCTGGAGCAAAGCCTGCTCAAGGCACGGCTGATCAAAGAGATTCCCTACGGCCAGATCCCCGACCTCCTCACCCTGACCCGTCTGGTCCAGAAGCTGATCTTCGCCGACCTGGAAAACGCCCTCTCGCCGATCATCGACCCCGGCAAGTGCGATTACGCCATCCTTTCCGGGATCCAGATCCACGGCCCCGAAGGCAATTACATCTGCCCCTCCCCGGGCTACGCGATCGTCAATGGCGCCCGCCAGGACATCCTCCTGCCCGGGGCAAAATGCCTTTGATTAAATCAATTACCAAGCTCCAACTTCCAATTCATTCATTCTTCTTTTCTTCAGAAACCCTGGGGTGTCGTCGCGAATCCCATGCCTTTGGCGAGGTATGCAAAATATTTTTACAGTTTTCTTTGATTTTACCGAAGCCCGGCTTCCGGCCCATATGGCCTACCCTCCGGCCTGTAAGCCCTACGGGCTGGAAGCGGGGTCGGAGACCGCCCGGCATTACGTGATCGCAGGAATTGTGAGGGAAGCGGGACCTTCCCCCCAAAAAGAAAAGAATTGTTGCTGAAAAAAAGAAGTCGAATGAAGCAACCGAAACTGCTTAACCTAACTCTCTGGCAATTGGATTTTGGTTCAAAATCCTTCCTCTTCGGTTAAAATATATCATATATATGAAAATCAGAGGGAAAACACGCGATTGGGCCATTTTCCTAGCCATTCTCGGGATGGCGGTGCTGAACAGATGTTCCTCTTCCGAAGAGGCGCGGGAGATCCGGGAATACCAGGGCCAACAGCTCTCCTCCATCAACGACCTCCAGGAAAACTCGATCAAAGGCGCCCAGAATGTCGTTCTCGAAACCTATTCCCTCAGCGTCACCGGCCTGGTCGGCCAGCCTTTAAGCTACACCTATGGTGAAGTTCTCAATCAGTTCAATCAGGTCAAGAAAGTTGCCGATCTTCACTGTGTAGAAGGCTGGTCCGCAACCTTCCTCTTCGAGGGCATCCCGCTTTTGGACCTCCTGGAAATATCCTCTCCTCTCCCCGAGGCCCGGATCGTGATCTTCCACTCGGTCGACGGTTTCACCACCAGCCTCCCCCTCGATTATTTTCAAAACAATGACATCATCATGGCCTTCCAGATCAACGGACTCGCCATCCGGCCTCAAAATGGGTTTCCCTTCCAGCTGGTCGCGGAAGGCAAGTGGGGCTACAAGTGGGCCAAATGGATCTCGGAGATCGAGCTCTCCGATGATATGGATTACCGGGGCTTCTGGGAAAGCCGCGGTTATTCCAACACCGGGAACCTGGAAGAAAGCTTTTTCGGACCGTAACGGGAGGAATCCTTTTCCTTTCTGTCATCCCCGCGGAAGCGGGGATCCAGGCTTTAAATACTGGATTCCGGGTCAAGCCCGGAATGACAAGGAATTTTGTGGTACAAATTTATTTATTTTGTCATGCATATTTTCAAATTTGCTCTAATTCCGGCTCTAATTTTCTTCCTGTTCCTGCTTTTCCCGGCGGGTTCCCTGCCGGGAGCCGAGTCCGCATCCCCGCCATCGGGAAACCCCTTGCTCTCCCCCACCGGGGATTTTACCTTCGGCTCCGAAGCCATTCTCCGGGCCTGCTGGACCGAGGAGGAATTGCGGGGAAGCCCGGAGGATAAAAAAGACCGGCCGGCCCCTCCCGGTTATTCCGGACCGCCGGAAAGGACCGAGCCGAAAAACCGGCGGGCCCCCCTGCCCCCGGAGCTCCGGAACTCGATCCGCTCCGTTCAACCCCCGGAAGGTGAAAAGATCCTGGCCCTGACCTTCGACCTCTGCGAAAGCTCTGGCGAAATCTCCGGATACGATGCCGGGGTCGTCAATTATCTCCGGGAAAACGGGGTCCCGGCCACCTTCTTCATGGGCGGGAGATGGATGCGGGATCACCCGGAAAAAGCCCTCCAGCTGATGACCGACCCCCTTTTCGAAATCGGCAATCATACCTGGTCCCATAAAAACCTCCGGAAAAGGACGCTCGGGAAGATTAAGGAAGAAATCCTCTGGACCCAGGCGGAATACGAAGTGCTCCGAGAGAAGCTCGCCGCCCGGACGTGCGCTCAAAACGCTGGGCAAGGGGAGCGGGAAAAGATTCCCGCCCTGCCTTTGACCTTCCGTTTTCCCTTCGGCACCTGCAAACCCGGGGCATTGAAATTCCTGGCGGACTCCGGCCTGCCGGCGATTCAATGGAGCCTGGTCGCCGACGACCGGGGCGATGACCACACCGCCGCCCAGCTCGCCCGGATCATCCTCCGGGAAGCCCGGCCCGGCGTCATCGTCGTCCTCCACGCCAACGGCCACGGGTACCATACCGCGGAAGCCCTGCCCCGGCTGATCCCGGAGCTCCGGAAGGCGGGTTACGAATTCGTCACCGTGACCGGGCTTTTAACCCGGGCCCGGGAGGTTTCCAATTTTTCTGATTGCTTTGAACTCAAACCTGGGGATAATTATCGTTATGACTTCATCACGGGAGTCCGGGCCCTGCCCCCCCAGCGCAAAGACCGGATGGGTTTTCCCTCCCCCGTGTCCAGCCCCGTCAAAGGCGGGGACGGGGGAGAGAAATTAAGATGATGAATTCTACTGATGACTACTAAAAAACCTTTCTCCAAGGCACGTTACTCCCTTCCCTCCTGCACCCTCCGGCACCTGCAGCCGGAGGACGCGTCCGTCCTGGCCCGCGCCCTGGTTTCCCTCGATCCCTGGCTCACGCTCGAATATCAGGCCAACGGTTTGCGCCGCTATCTTGCTAAGCCCGACAGTTCCCTCAGCCGTTATGCGATCGTTATCGATGAACAGACCACCGGAGTGGTTTGCGTCCGGCATCCCTGGCTCAAGGGCTCGCTCCTGGAGCTGATCGCCATCCTGCCCCCCTACCAGAGGAAAAGCCTCGGCCGGGAAGTGATGAAATGGCTGGAACGGGAGTCCCGGGGGACCTACCGGAACAACTGGGTCCTGGTTTCGGATTTCAATCAGAAAGCCCGGGCCTTCTACCGGCACCTGGGATACCGGGAAACCGGCCGGCTCGAGGACCTGGTCAAGTCCGGCTACGACGAGTTTCTGCTCCGGAAAACCCTGCCGGGAAAAGATAATAAGTAGCCACTGGCCAGAGGCCATTGGCAGACCGCCGACCGCGGACCGCGGACCGCAGCCAAAACAAGTAGGCAGTAAGCAGCAGAAAAAACAGGTTACTGGATGGTTAGGTAGTTTGGTGGTACGAAAAAACGAACTCAACGATCCTAACTATATGCTCTTTGCCCATGACCTATAACCTATCACCCAAGTGAATTATCAGATTAATACTTGTAGAATTTGTATTCTTTTTCCACATCCGGGACGTGGAGGTAGCGTTCCACCAAATACTTTTCGCCGGCGGGCAGGATGAAAACTACCGGCTTGTCCACCCGCTTCAGAACCAGGTCCAGGTTATCCCACTTGAACTTGGAATGGTCTTCATTGAAGAAAAAGGGCACCATGTTCCATTCCAGCAGGAAATGCTCGCTTCGGGTGGAGGGACGGTGCACGATCATGTGCGTGTCGTAATTCCCGATCGTGGTACCGTCGTCCCTCCAATCCAGCGTGATGGTGCTGTGTTGTTGCAGGTATTCATCGTAATCAACCCGCATCAGGACACTCCCCGCCGCGCCGGTGAATAAATGCCACTTGACCCATTTGGGATCCCGGGTTTTCTCTCTTTCCGACATCACCCCATCCACGGCATCGCCGACCTTGTCCCTCTCCGTGAGATGCCATCCCTTCGTGGCCTCGGCATATTCCTGGGAAGTGCGATTCATTTGCTCGCCGATAATGACCCCGAAATCTTTCATGAAAATGGCCGGGTCGAAGGGCGAGTAGTAGGTGATATAGTCATAGGCCGAGAAAGCGCTGGCCACGATGTCGTCGAAAACCACCGGAGCCCCGATCCCGAGCGGGGTGGACTGTTTCCAGGCCGCCCGGTTGTAACTGATCACCTGCCCGTCATACCAGGCGCGCCAGGAGACATTAAGCTCGTCCTCGTTGTCACTGGTGCTGCCGAGGTGGAATCTCAGAGTGATCCGGATCCGCAGGCGGTCATAGATATCAATCGGGATCCCCCCCATGGTGGGAGGGGTGAACCAGCTCCGGATCCCCAGGGTGGGGGCGATCCTTCCCTTCATTTTCCGGGGCTCGGTCTGGTTCAGCGAAAAAGGATTGAAGGTTATCGAGGTCTCCGGACAGAATTGGACGTTGTCTACCGGGGACCTTTCCGGCGGATTTGCTGCGAACGAAGCGAGGTAGATCCAGCCCTTCTCATTTTCCGCCGGGCAAGAGATTTCCACTTCTTCCAGGTCCTTGATCCCGGGGAATTTCTCCCGGACATAGCCTTTCGCCACTTTGTGCCCGGCGTCCATCACCATGAAATAAATCTGGTCCTTTCCCTTAAAGATCCCGTCCCCATCCTGGGGATTTGCCTCCGGCCCGGAGGGCAGGACCACCCGGTTCGAAGGGCTGATTTCCAGGATATCGAAGGGCAGAACCCGGATTTGGTCCTTCTTGAAGGAAAGCACCCGGATATTGTTCAGGGGGTTGCCCTGGATACTCCCCAGTTTTTCCGCGGGGAGGGCGGCGAGATCGATCAGGCGCTTCAGGGTCTTTTTGGCTTCCACCGGCGGAGCAACCTTCTCGTAGCCGGGCTTCTTCATTTCCGCCTGCTCTTCCAGGAAAAGATCATAATAATTTTTTATATTCGGGCCGTATTCCTTCCGGAAGAGACCGGCCTGCTGGGAGATATATTCCGGCCACTTTTTTTCCTGCGCCCGGACTTTCGGCCAGAACTCCGGGGGAAGTTTTTTTAACTCCTCCTCGGTCCAGGAAGAGAGAGGGAAAAGTTCCTCCGGCCAGGGGATGGCGCCGTCGGCCATCTGCTTCAATTTCTCGGGGGTGATCGTTTTAAAGGCCTGGATCCGGGCTTTCGGGTCGTCCGCCCCGGCCGGCCGGGTCCAAAGAAAGAGGGTCAAACCGGCGGCCAGAAGCAACCAGCCTAAAAAGATTTTCCTTTTCATTTGTTATCCTCTAGCGGGCAGGCTTCAATCCTTATCGCCGGATTTTTTGATCCTTGATTTTTTCCAATTCCAGCCCCCAGGATGACAATTTCTTGTCGCCCTGGAAAAGCACCCCGCGGTTCCAGTAATGCTTGCCGTCTACCCGCAGGAAAAATTCATTCCCGGAGAACTCGTAATTTTTCGAGGTATAGTTGGAAATGATCGAATCATCAAAAACTACGAATCTTCCCACAAAATCTCCCAGGGCCGGGTTGACGGATTTCCAGTTGGTATAATCCCGGCCCTTTTTGAAGGGAACGATCTCGTGCCGGTTGCAGATCTTGGAGGCAGGCGTGGCCAGGACCAGGAGAATGCCGTCGCTAATCCAGAGATTCTTTTCCTGGGTGATCCGAACTTCTCCCCGCACCGGGAAACGGCTTTCTCCCTGGTCGGAGTAATAGCCCCTCACCGCCCAAAGTCCTTCCTGAAAAAGAAAAGTGTGCTCGTTACCCATGTTCTCTCTCGCTGGGGAAAATCTCTGGCTTATTCTCTAACGGATTCCGGCAAAGGTCAAATCAAAAAAGTTCAAAGTTCAAGGTTCAAAGTTCAAAGTTGAGAAAAATCATGGAAGATAGAAGACCCTCCTGCGCTCATCCAGCCTACCCTAAAACTTCGGCGGGCGGGTGGAAAATGGGGAAATTTAAAAGAACGTAAGGCGTGAGGCGTAACCCACACGTTAAAGCGCAATTATTGTTTCTGCCTACTGCATACTGCTTAGTGCCTACTGGGAGCGAAGCTCCCGGCTGCCTATGACCTACGACCTACCACCTACGACCTTCTTTCAATGACTTCCGCCCAGGTTCAGACCCACAACGCCGGCGATGATGAGGGCGATGGAAAAAAGCTTGAGGGCGGTTACCGGTTCCCGGAAGGCGAAAATCCCGATCGCCGCGATCAGCGCGGTCCCGAGCCCCGACCAGATGGCGTAGGCCACGCCCACGCCGATCGTCTTGAGCGCGACGGCGATGGAAGAGATGGAGAGAAGGTAAAAAACAAACATGAGCACCGAGGGGACAACCCTGCTAAAGCCGTCGGAAAGCTTCATGCAGGTCGTGCCGGATACCTCGAGCACGATCGCCACCACCAGATAGACCCAGCCCATCGAGACCTCCTTGGTTAATTCCGAAGTCCTCCGTCCGAAGTCTTTTTAACTAATTTTAGGTGTTTGCGAAAGTCCGCGGGAGAAAAACTCGCAAGCTAGAAATTAACCTGGACCCGGCCGGTGATCCGCCGGTCCACTTCCCCGATGTTCTTCGCCGGGTATTCCCGGTGCTTGTCCCCGAGGAGATTGAAAACGCTCACCGCCACTTCCGCCCGCTTCTTCAGAAAAGCGTAGCCCACGCGCAGGTTCAGGAGGGTGTAGGCGTCGAGCGGGCCGAGCGGGAGGAACCATAAGGTCTCCGGCAGGTTGGGAAACCGGATGACATGAGGCCACCTGGTCGGGCCCACGTAATTGAGGAGAAGCGTGGCGGACAGCCCGTTGTCGAGCGACAGCGTGACTCCCCCGTTGGCCTTGTGCTGCGGGGTCCGGCGGTCGATCTCCTGGAAGAGCTCATTGTACACGTGGGTGTAGGTGTAATTGGCAAAGCCGGTCAGGTAGGGGAAGGGCTTGGCCTTGACCTCGGCTTCGACCCCCCAGGCCTTCTCGTCGATCATGTTGTCCATGGACCCGCTCACCCCCTGGGAGATAGTCCCGAGTACGTCCTCGGGAAGATCGGGGCCGACCAGCCCGTTGATCCAGGTGTGGAAAAAACTGGCCCCCAGGCGGAGCCGGCCCTGGAGCAGGTCGGACTGGTAGCCCCCTTCTACGGAATCGAGCCGCTCCGGAGAAATATCCCTGCTCCCCTTGATCGCGACCGAAATCCCCAGATTCAGGGGGACGCCGATATCAACATAATTTTCCACGATCGTGGGATTCCGGAAGGACCGGCCGTAGGAGACCCGGAAGGTGTGCCCGGTCAGCGGGGAGGCCAAGACGCTGGCCCGGGGGCTTAAGCTGCTTCCCGCCAGGGGATGGTAATCGTACCTGACCCCGAGGTAGGAATGGATCCTGTCCCGGAAAAGAAATTCGTGCTGGACGTAGGCCCCGGCCAGGCTCTGCGTCCGATACCCCCCCACCAAGGGGGAAAGGGCGGTGTTATAACGGAAATTGGCCCCCCCCGTAAGGATATGGTCCGATCCGAGTACCTGGATCTTCTGGGCCTCGAGGTCCAGGGTGTTGCTCTCCATCTGGGTATCGAATTTATAGCCCTCGGCAATGCTGACGGGAATCCCCATCACGGACATATCCTTGAAAACTATATCCGGGACTTCAGTCCGTTTGGATTCCAGCGCGTTCCAGAAAGCGCGGAAGTATAAATCGGGGGTGTAAAACTTGGCCAGGAGATGATGGTTCGTCCCGTTGCTCTTGAACATCCCGAGCATGTCGTAGTACATCTCGTAGTCGCCGCTGTCCAGCCCGGCCTCCAGGGCCACGCCCCGGGATTTTCCCAGGTCATAGTCAAGCAAAATCAGCCCGTGCGGGTACTTGAGGATTATGTCCTCCCGGTCCGCCCAGCTCGAGGTCTGGGTCCAGCCGGCCGAAACCCGGTGGCTGATCTTCCCCGTCCGGCCTGATTCCGCGAAAGTGCCGATCAAGCTCTCCGGGCCTCCGGTGAGCGCAACCAGGGCCCCCGGGTCCTCCCCCGGGGCCTTGGTGATGATGTTGACCACCGCGTGGAAGGCGTTGGCTCCGTAAAGCACCGAGCCGGGGCCCCGGACCACCTCGATCCGCCTGATATCCTCCAGGGCCAGGGGCTGCTTGTTCCACATCACCACCCCGTAAAA
>JAPLJL010000283.1 GCA_026388615.1 Pseudomonadota bacterium
CGCTCTTAACCCTATGCTCCATGCGCCGTGCGATTACCCCCCGGGCTTCTGAAAATCCAATAAACCCCCAAAAATAAAACCGCGGCCCGAAGGCCGCGGCTGACTTATGAATGTCTGAATGTGTTTTGCTCTCCGCGCTCAGCGCTTTGAGCTTTGAGCTTTGAACGTTGATCTTATTAGCTTTTGCCCTTGTCCTTGCCTACTTCGAGGGCGGTCTTGTCATCGTCTTTGGTGGCTTTCTTGAAATTACGGATGCCCTTGCCGATGGCAGTGCCGACATCGGGGAGCTTGCCCGCGCCGAAAATAATCAGGACGATGACCAAGATTATGATTAACTCAGTCGGACCGATATTGCCAAGCATATTTCCTCCCCTTTTAAATAAGAAGTAATCGGAATCAATAGTATTCTAATCCAAGGTCTCAGATTTTCAAAGTCTTCCCTTGTCTTTCAAAGTGTTTTTTGTAGCCTGCCGATTAATCGGCGGTTTTAATAATAGCCCGATCCTGCCCAGTAACGGGACACGTCCCTCTTGCATCGGGATAAATAAATCGGACAACTACGAATGATTAGGAAATAAAAACGGCACTCTATTATTTAAAAGAGGAAGCTCACGGAGGTGACCAGCCGGTAAAGCGGGCGCTGATTTTCCATTTTGATGGCGTTGACGTTGGCCGAGGCGGCTTTCCCGGGATAAAAGAAGCTGTTGACCAGGTCGATTTTGATACTCGGGGAGGGGGTGTACTGGATATCCAGGTCGGCCTCGGTCCCGATAAAGGTGCTCCCCAGAGAATTATGGGGGTTCAGGGTGAGTGCCGCCCCCAGGATCAACGCGGGCGTGATCTTGGGGGTGACCGGATAGCCGATTTTCGCGTCCAGGAGCAGGAACCCGCTTCTCAACCGGAAGAAGTTGCCCTGGGATTCACCAGTCCGTTCGCCCAGTGCTTCGTCCAGGTTATCCCCCCAGTCGCGGATGGGATCCTCGGTCAGGATCATGGTGGAGGCTCGGGACTTACCGGAATAAAGAAAAGCGTAATTATTTCCATTGCGGTCGAAATCGTCATCCGGGCTGAGAGCCATGACTTGCAGGTCCAGCTGGAGAGGCGAGGGCCGGAGCCGGGCGTAGCCCTGAGCGGCCCAGGCCAGGGTTTTTTCGATATTTCCTCCGAACGCCGCCAGTTGGGCCTCGCCGTATTGGAGGGCGATATCACCGCCGATTTCCCGACCTGGGGTATTTCTCCGCACGCTTAAGACCGGCGTGAAGAGCCAGCGGGCATGATCGATCTCGGAACCGTCATAGAGATAAGAAAGCCCGACCCCCAGGTCATGATCTCCCGGGAGCTGGCGCGCGACCGTCACGGAGCCGACCAGGATATCGTTATGGAAATTAATCCGGTCCAGTTCAAAACCCTCGCGGGTCTGATCGGGAAGCTGGCCGAAAGCGATATTCAGGAGCACCGGGCCGGTGGCGATCTGGGTGCTGGCCGCCCCGATCCAGTGATTGAGGAAAAGCCCGGAAGGATCCTCGAGACGCTGGTATCCCACCCGGAGAGAGAATTTGGGGGTGAACTCGGTCTCACCGTAAATCTGGCGCTGCTTGAAAATGAGGGCTGTTTGATTTTCCCCGGCGGCGAAATCCGGGTTGTTCCGGCTCCAGGCGTCCATCCCCAGTTCGGATTCGTAAAAAATCCAGGTTTCCGGGTTGAGGGAATATTGCAGCTTGGGATTCACGAAGGTAACGAATTCCCCCACCGTTTGACCGGATTTATTGTAGATGGGATGGGAACCGTCAAAATCGCTGTCGGTCTGGAAGCGGAGAATATTCTGGAATGCGCCTGAAAGCTCAAACTTTTCTCCCAGGTTTTCCCCGCGGGCGGAGGAAAGGTTAAAACCAAGAAATAATATAAGAGTTGCGAGCAGGGAGATCCCCATCACCATGTCATTGCGAGCCGAAGGCGAAGCAATCTTGTTTAAGGATTTGGAAAAAACTCCGAGATATCGAGATTGCCACGTCCCGATTACCATCGGGACTCGCAATGACGGACAAATATTTGATTTAATGAAAATCATAACTCTCATGTTATTCAAAATCCTTCGGATTTCCGTGGCTGAGCACCCGGTCTTCCTGGAAGAAATACTGCCACCCCAGGTTTTCCTGGCCGTCGAGCGGGGGGCGGATCCGGATTTTGTGGATGTGCCCCGGCTCATCGGCGGTGGGGTAATAGAAGAGCGTGGTGTTTTCATGGTCGTAAACAGCGTAACCGTCGGTGAGCCAGACATAGAAACCGGCGGAGTAGTAGATGTTATAGGGAATAAAGATCTCGGTCGGGGCGTTGGTTTCCTTGCTCTTGAAGGAAAGTTCGTATTCCCCGAGCTGGTTGACCTCGCCCTTATCCCGGTCGAAGTAATGGAGCTTGGAGTAGAAATGCGTGGAGACCGGTTTGCCGGAGAGGAAGGTCGGGTGCGGGCGGCTGTAGGCCTCCTCGCCCCTTGGCTGTAAAGCCGGAGCCGGGCCGATCACGGAGAAGTCCTCGTTATTCCAGCCCTCGCCCCGGGCATAGGTGACCTCCGGTGACCAGCACCACTGCATGTGGCTCAAAAGCATCTTCTCGAAGTTCTCGTAGTAATTGTCCAGGATTTCCTGGGAGACCGGGTAATCGACTTTGGGGTCGGCCGGGTTCACGGCCATGGCCTTTAAGGTTCCATCGGAATTCCAGCCGTTGAAATTGTACTCGGTCCCAAACTCGCCCAGGACCACCGGGATGTTATCGAGGGAATGCTTCGCCTTGCCGATCACGCCCTGGATACCGGGCGTGAAATCGCGGAAGCGCCATTCCTCCGGGGTGAAACCCCGGGGGCCGGTGTTGAACCCGATGGTCGGGTAGATGTCGGGATACCAGTGCGGCTCGAAGACCACGTGGTTCAGGCCCGCCGGGCGGGTCATATTGGACTCGTAAAAAGATATTCCCAACGAGCTACCCAGGACGGTATCGATCCCGATCGACCCTTCGATCCAGATGACGGCTTGGGGGTCGACGGCCTGGATGGCCGCCCCCGCCTTTTCGTAAAGTTTCTGCAGGTAGTTCTTCTCGAAACCGTAGTTGACATTGAGCATGCCCATCAGGCTGGCATCCTGGAATCCCCATTTTTCCTTGGTGGCGGTAGAACTGTCCGGGGGAATTATCTGCAGGGCGACCAGAAGAGAGAAGAGTTCCTGAACCATCTGGATCATATTACTGCTCGGGGCTTGGGCGCTCATCACGCTCAACATCTTGACGATTTCGTCGATACCTCCCAGCTCAAAGGAAGCCGCGGCCATGGTCAGGACCAGGAAAAACCCGACCGGCTCGTTGATAATGTCATACCCGATCACATTG
>JAPLJL010000302.1 GCA_026388615.1 Pseudomonadota bacterium
TTTAGGTCCGCTTGGAGCCTGGCCCGGTTCATGAAGTGGTTTTACTTGTCCGGGTTCTCGATAAACCCGCCGGCTAGGGATAAACGCCAGCCCTTCCGCTCCTTGACCAGGGCCTTGCAGCAGTTCAAAATCTGGATCTCCTGGGTGCCGCCGGCGATCCCGATCAGCTTGGCGTCCCGGTAGAGCATCTCCACGTGGTATTCCTGCATGTACCCGTACCCGCCCATCAGCTGGACCGCCTCGGAGGCCACCTCGCAGGCCGCCGCGGAGGCGTAATATTTGGCGATGGTGAAGAAATCCTCGCTGGATTTGCCTTCCTTGATGGCCCAGGCTTGCTTTAATGACAGGTTGCGGACGTTCTCGAGGTGCATGTACATCTTCGCGATCTTCTCCTGCATCAGCTGGAACTCGATCAGGTATTTCCCGAACTGTTTCCGGGTGCAGGCGTACTCGAGAGCGTCTTCGAAACAGCGCTCGATCATGCCCCAGGCCATCACGGGGGTGCCTTCCCGCTCGCTGGAGAGGGATTCCTTGGCTTCCTCCCGGCCGGTCTTTTCTTTCTTGCCGAGGAGCTGGTCCCGGTGGACCCGGACGTCGTCGAGGAAGATCTCCCCGGTGGGGGAGCCCTTCATCCCCAGCTTGCTCATCGGCTTGGAGACCGAAAGCCCGGGGGTGCCTTTTTCCAGGACAAAGGGATAGATCAGCCGCTTGTCCTGTTTGGATTCCTTGCCCCGGTCGATGTGGGCCCAGACCACCAGGATGTCGGCGTAGGGGGCGTTGGTGATGAAGGTCTTGGATCCGTTGAGGATGTAATAGTCACCGTCAGGCCTGGCGGTGGTTTTCAGATCAAAGGCATCGGAGCCGGAGCCCGGCTCGGTCAGGCCCCAGCAGCCCTGTTTCTCGAAGGTAAAGAGGGGAAGGGCGTATTTCTCGATCTGGTCGGAAGTGCCCTTGCCCACGATGGTGTTGGCGCAGAGGGCCAGGTGCCCGGTCAGGACCATGACCAGGGAGGGGTAGACCCGGCAGATTTCCTTCCCGGCCACGAAGCCGATGATCGGGTCGGCCCCGCCCATCAGGCCGCCTTCGGCCTGCATCTCCTTTTTCAAGCTCAGGCCTTCTTCCCCGGCGGCTTCCTTCTTGCGCTTTTTCTCAATCAGCTTCGTGATTTCCATAGTAGCCATGCCAATCAGCCCCATGTCCTCGAAGAGCTTTTTGAGCACATCGTAAGTAAGGATCTCTCCCTTCTCCATCTTTTCGACTTTCGGGGCCACCTCATTCTGCAGGTACTGGCGCAGGGTCTGCTCGATCATCTTGGCGCCTTCCGGTAACTCAAACATTTCAGCGTCCTCCTACCTGGGTGATTAAAAATAAAAAAAAACGGCTTAAAACCTGTCTTCAGGCTTTAAGCCGCTATTTTTTCCGAAAGAATCGAAAATAACAAGAAGGAGACAACCAGGTCCGCGGTTATTGAGGCGGTTCCAGGAATCCGCCGGCCAGGGACAACCGCCAGCCCTTCCGCTCCTTGACCAGGGCCTTGCAGCAGTTGAGCATCTGGATTTCCTGGGTTCCCCCTCCGATCCCGATCAGCTTGGCGTCCCGGTAGAGCATCTCCAGGTGGTATTCCTGCATGTACCCGTAACCGCCCATCAGTTGGACCGCCTCGGATGCCACCTCGCAGGCCGCCCAGGAGGCGTAATACTTGGCGATGGTGAAATCCTCCTCGCGGGATTTGCCTTCCTTGACCGCCCAGGCCTGCTTAAAGGCCAGGTTGCGGACGTTTTCCAGGTGCATGTACATTTTCGCGATCTTCTCCTGCATCAGCTGATACTCGATCAGGTATTTCCCGAACTGCTTCCGGGTGCAGGCATACTCGAGGGCGTCATCGAAACAACGCTCGATGATTCCCCAGGCCATGGCGGGAGCCCCTTCCCTCTCACCGGAGAGGGATTCCTTGGCTTCCTCCCGCCCGGTTTTTTCCTTTTTGCCCAGGAGCTGGTCCTTATGAATTCGGACATCGTCCAGGAAGATCTCCCCGGTGGGGGAGCCCTTCATTCCCATCTTGTTCATCGGCTTGGAAACGGCCAGCCCGGGGGTGCCTTTTTCCACCACGAAAGGATAAATCAGCCGCTTGTCGGCTTTGGTGCCTTTTTCCCGGTCGATATGGGCCCAGATTACGAGGATGTCCGCATAGGGGGCGTTGGTAATGAAGGTCTTGGAACCGCTCAGGATGTAATAGTCTCCGTCGGGTTTGGCGGTAGTCTTCAGGGCGAAGGCATCGGAGCCAGCTTCGGGCTCGGTCAGGCCCCAGGCTCCCATCTTTTCGAAACTGAAGAGGGGAACGGCGTATTTCTCGATTTGGTCGGAGGTTCCCTTGCCGACGATGGTATTGGCTGCGAGGCCCAGCTGCCCGGTGAGGATCAGGGCCAGGGAAGGGCTGACCCGGCAGATTTCCTTGATGGCGACAAACATGATGATAGGGTCGGCCGAGGCGCCGCCCATCATTCCGCCTTCAGCTCGCAGCTCTTTTTTCATGTTCAGATTTTCGTCGCCGGCGGCCTCCAGCTTACGTTTCTTTTCCACCAGTTTCAGCATCTGGTTCTTGCCCATTTCGGTGATGCCCAGGCTCTGGAAGAGGCCTTTGACCACCTCGAAACCGGAGATTTCCCCATTTTCCATCGCCTCGACCTTGGGGGCGACCTCGTTGGTCATGTATTGTCTCAGGGTCTGCTCGATCATTTTGGCGCCTTCCGACAGTTCAAACATGATGTTCTCCTTTCTGATTAATTAGGATAAATTTATTTTTTAAAATCAGATAAATCCGTGAATTTCGTTTCCCCGGCCCAAATAGTTCGTATGCGAAACAATTTCCGTTGATTCTATATCAGAGTATTTCGCGATTTCAAGTGGATTGAGCGCTTTGGGATTTTGCAACTACTCAGGTTCAGAGTTCCCTCCGGGCCCGCTTCCAGCCCCGCTTCCAGCTCGTAGGCTTACAGGCCGGAGGGTAGGGCTTACAGGCCGGCTTCCTGCCCGTAGGGGCCTACAGCCCGGAGGGAGGGTAAGGCCCTACAGGGCCGGAGGCAAGGTTCAGAGATTTAGGAGATTTGAAATCGGAATCCGGAATCAAGACGTCTTCCCCGCGAAAGCGGGGAACCATAGATTACTGTTTTCACAGGAAACCCTGGATTTTGCATCAAGTGCGGAATGACGGAGACGAGGTAACGCCATTTCCCGTATTCAAACTTTTAACCTTGAACCTAACAACCTGAGTAAGTGCCGGATTATTTGCCCAGAACGAGTTTCTGTTCGAGTTTCTCGATTTCCGATTTCCGGGGTGTGTTTCCCGGAGAGATTTTATTCCGGTCTTCCATCATTGCTTAGTATTTTAAATCAGTCCGGCATGGTTTGAAAAGGCGCTTTTTCAATCCAGGGGAATGATTTCTCCCCGCGGTGTCAGCCCGCTCAAATCCAGGAGAGCTACCGAGCGATAGCGGCCGGGGTAATCTTTTTTGCCGGCGTATCCGGGGTTCAGGTAAAGAATATCTAGGGATTGATGGAGGACATGGTCGTGAGTGTGACCGTAAACCAGGACCTGGGGCTTGACCCGCTCGATCTCGGACAGGATGCGGGGTTCCAGCATGGTAAAGGAGTTGTAGCGGTGACAGAGCAGGATGCGAAATTCGTTGATTTCAATGACCAGGTCGGTCGGATAAAGCTCGCGAAACTGATAATCTCCGTTCCCGCGGACCGCGGTCACGGGCGCGATTTTTTCCAGCTCCGAAAGAATGGCGGGTTCTTCGAAATCCCCGGCGTGCAGGATGCGCCGGACCGGCCGGAAGATCTCGCTGATCTGCGGATCGACATACCCATGGGTATCGCTCAGGACTCCGACCAGCATTATCGGGTTAACCTCATCAGCTAAAGCTAAAAAAGATCGGGGCGTTTGTCAAAACCTTGGCTGGAAGATTCCTGTCCATCCCAAAAAATCGGTAGCTGGAACCTTTAGGTTGCGTTTATAAAATGCTAAATTCCGCAGGCTTCCCTCGACTACAGTGTCTCGGAATCTAATCGAAAAGCCTGCGCCTACCCGCGATTTTATTTTTCAAATATCCTTTGTTTCTCCTTGACAGCGAGAGAGCACTGGCCTAATCTTAAATACTTAAATTGCGGGGTGGAGCAGTCCGGTAGCTCGTCGGGCTCATAACCCGAAGGTCGTTGGTTCAAATCCAACCCCCGCTACCAAAAACAATAATGGGTTTCGTGAGTTCAACCACGGGACCTTTTTTTTGGTTTTCAACTTGAGCTTTCCCCGGGCGCTTTTCTGCTATAATTCCACCTCGAAATTTAGGAACTGGATGGCAACGAGATGAAAATAGACCTGCACGTCCACAGCGAATTTTCCCCCGATTCGCAGTTCAGCATCGATCATATAGTCACTCTTTCCGAACAGTCAGGGCTCCCGGTAATCTGCATCACCGACCATGACAGCGTGGAAGGGTGCCTGAAACTCCGGGAGGGGTATCCGCGCCAGCCGATCCTGCCGGGGATGGAACTGGGGTTGGCCGAAGGGGATTTCCTGGTGTATTCCCTGGATCTGGATCGGTTAAGGTCCATCTTGGGGAAACATGTGAAAAGCGTGTCCGAGCTCGAACGCTCGCCCGAACTGGCCATCGTGTGGGCCCATCCCCTGTCACGGCGTTTCCGGGATTCGGACTGCGACTTCGCGGAGGGAGAAGGCCTCCGTCGGGTGATGGATCACATCGACGGGATCGAGGTTTACAACTCGAAAATGCTGATCCACGTAACCCTCGGGCAGGAGCCTGCCGGATACGCGGACAACCTGATCCAGATCGCCCAGAAATTCG
>JAPLJL010000262.1 GCA_026388615.1 Pseudomonadota bacterium
ATATAATTTTGATTCAAAGTATTTCGATTCTCGCATAGAGCATAGCCTCCGGCCCCGCTTCCAGCCCCGCTTCCAGCCCGTAGGGCTTACAGGCCGGAGGGTAGGGCTTACAGGCCGGCTTCCGGCCCGTAGGGGCCTCCAGCCCGGAGGGAGGGTAGGGGCTTACAGGCCGGAGGGAGACCAGAAACTCGAAACTGTAATGATGGAGAGTTTTTACTTCGGATTGCTTTCGATAAACTTCTTGAAATTGTACATTTCCTTGCGCATGAGGATGGAGGTGACATATTGGATCAGGCTCGGGGAGGGGACGAAGGAAAGGGTGACATCCATTTCGTAGGTGACAAAAACGGAATCCTTTCCCTTGGGAACGAAAATACAGCTTTGGGCCAGGGCGAGAATCTCCCGGCTCGTTTCGGTGCTGACAGAGCTTAAAAGGTTTTTTTCGTCGTCATAGGAATAATTCAGGGTATAATTTATCTGGCTCAGGAAAAAATTATGCAGAAATTCCACCCGCTTGCCTCTTCCGTCCGGGTAGCGTTCCAGAACCCGAGATTGTTTCACCCCCAAGGTCCACTCCGGATATCGCTCGAAATAACCCAGAAGCTCATAACAGCGTTTCGCCGGGGCGTTGATGGTTATGGTCTGGGCGGGGGTGTGACGGCTGACCTGCCCCCGGGTGTTCTTGGCGAACAGGTCTTCGAAAACCCCCTCCGCAAACTGGAGCCCGATCAGGTACTTGGTCGACTGCCGGGAGGGATACGGGTTCCCGATGCAGTAGATGACCTTGCCCTTGGCATCGATATGCAGGTTGACGTCGGGGATGAAGAACTTGATTTCCAGCTCCCGGGCGGGCGGCAGATCATGATCGGCGAAGATCGCGATTCCGCCCGGAGAGACATCGTGGGTGATTCCGTCAAAGTTCTTGTTTTCGCAGGAAACGAAATATTTAAAATTGGCTTGGATCCGGGGATGGGCGCGGCTGACTCGATTTGATAAAGAAGGATTCATGTTTTAGTATGGAGCAAAGAACCTCTTAAAACATATCATTCAACCACTGTTTATTCAAGCAAAAAATTTGGAGAAACATCCGGCAAAATTCAATTTGGAAATGCGGGATCCACGATCCAGATTTTGAAAAATCTTTCTCCTCTGATAATATAAACCAGTCAGAAAAAGCGGACTTCCATGCCAAAGAAAAAAACATCGGCGCTTCCAGGAACTGCGATCGTCATACTTGTCGGGATTTTATCTTTGCTGGCCTTCCGGTCCTCCTCCTGGTCCCAAACCGCCAAACCCGCGCCCGCCGGTATGAAACCGGCCTCGGCCGGACCCGAATATGTCATCAAGTTGTCCTCCATGGCTCCCGAAGGGACGGTTTGGGCGGATTTCAGCTTGAAATTCAAGAAATACGTGGAGGACAAATCCGGGGGCCGGATCAAGATTGTCTGGTCTCTGGACTCGGTCCTGGGTGATGAGCCGGATGCTTTTATCAAGATCCGGACGGGGCAGATCCAGGGCGGAAGCTTTACCAATATCGGTCTGGGCATCATGGTTCCGGAGACCGCGATTATTTCCTTGCCCTTCCTGATCAGGGATAACGGGGAAGCCGATTATGTCCTGGAGAAGCTGACCCCGCAGTTTAAGGGTTTTTTTGAAGAGCGGGGATTCATTCTGGCCGGGTGGCTCGATATCGGGTTCAATTACTTTTTCTCCGGCAAGCCCATTAAATCCTTAAGTGACTTTAAAAACGGACGGATCTGGGCCTGGAAGTGGGACCCGGTCATGACCGAATATTTTCAGGCTCAGAATTTTCCGACCCTCCCCGTCGGCCTTAACGACGTTTTGAAATATCTTGGGGCGGGAAAAGCCGACGCTTTTTACTGCCCTTACGACGCGGCGGTCGTCCGGCAGTGGTCCCGCTATGCCAAATATGTTATCGATCCCCCTTTCTATTATCCGCCTTCGGCCCTGGTCCTGGATAAGAAGTTCTTCGAGGCTTTGCCCCCGGACCTGAAAAAAATTATTGCGGAAGCCGTGGCCTTTCATATCCCGGAGTATAAAAAGATTTCTCGCCAGAGAAACCAGCAGGCTTACCTGAGCCTGATCTCCAGCGGAATCCAGCCGATAAAATTAAGCGAAGACGAGATTAAATCCATCCGGAAAGAAGCTGGATCCCTATACCAGAAATTCGGCAACAAGCTGTATCCCACCTGGCTCCTGACCCGGCTCCTGGGCATCCTCGAGGAATACCGGGGAAAAAAGTAGTAACAGGTGTCCAGGAAGATGGGAAAAAAGGTTGCTGGGTAGCTAGTGTTATGTCTCAGTAAAACCCTTACAATGCTTTTTTTCGTAGGGGAGCCCCTCCCTGGCCGACGCGAGCGTCAGCTCGGGCAGGCCGTGGGCTCCCTTCTTCGGGCGGCCGTTGAAGGCCGCCCCTACATAATAAAAGCCAAGGATCTTAACCACTGAAAAGCTGTTCCGGAGACACTATTCTCGCTTTCTTCAATGAACATTTAATTTTCCCCACCGTGGCTCGTACTGCAATCCCAGGACAAAGCCGGGGAAGAACCTCAGGTTGCGGTCGCCGTCCGTACGGCTCCAGAAGTTAAGCCCCAGTCCCGCGTCATCCCGAAGTTCAGAGCAGAGAAAATTAAACGTGGGGCCGGCGTAAAGGGAAAGCTGGTCCAGGACCCGGTAGCCGACCGAGATGCGCAGGCTGTCGATAAAATCCAACTTATCGTCATAGACGTAATCCCCATATAGCTGATGATGGGCCAGGTCAATGTCTACCCATACCGGCTTGGCTTCGAAGTGACCACCCAGCCCAAAAATAGTTTGGGAATATTCCTGCTTTCCAAAGGGGTGGACGCCGAAACCCAAAAGACCGTACACGTGCCGGCTCCCCATTTTGAGCCCGATATTCAGGGGGGAGAAATCACTGCCCCAGATCGTGGGTTCCAGGATTCCGTTGCCGGCATAGTTGATGATTCCGATGGAAGCGCCATCGATTTCCTGGGCCACGTTAATGACCCCGATCTGGGAGCCATGAACTTTACCGCCGTAGTTGATCACACTCAACTGCAGGCCATGTACTTCTCCAGGAGATACATTGATTACGCCTGCTTGCACACCCGTGATTGAGCCGGCGTAATTTATTACCCCGGCGATCTGCGTGCCTTGAACCGGTCCGAGTGAAACGTTGGTATGGCCGGAGATCTGGATACCGTGGAAGGATTCGGCCCAGTTTAAAATTCCCGCTTCCTGACATAATCCTTCCGCGTGTCCCCCGGTGTAGTTAACGATCCCGGCAAACTGGCCACCCCGGATGGTCCTGAGGGAGGTGTTGATAATTCCTGTCGCTTGCACGCCCCCCACGAGGGAGCCAGCGTGGTTGGCCACACCGGAGAACTGGAATGCCAGGACGGGTCCCAGAGCGATATTTGCGATTCCGGAGCCCTGAGAGCCTTTCAGGTATCCTCCAGCGTAATTGAAGACGCCGGCCAGCTGGACTCCATTCACGTCTTGGGATCTCCAGGCCCCGATTCCGGAAAGCTCGGCCCCGGAGAGGATGTCGCCCCAGTCCAGGAGGAGGTTGATCGAGAAATAGTTCTTCACCCGGTATTTGATGGAGGCCCCGTAATTGGTGCTCAGGCCGGGAATGAAGGAAAAACTGACCGGACGAATGGTCACTTCTTTATCCGGTGGAGCCGGGAGGGAAAAGGGCTCGACGGGTTTACCACCGCGGGCGGAGACCGCTTCGGGTTCGACCTTCTCCAGAGAATCACGGTCCAAACGGGTTTCCTGGCCTTCGGTGAGGGTGACCGTTCCTTGGCGCAGCTGGTTATCCCGTTCCAGGGAAACCCGGTAAACGCCGGGTTCGAGACCCAGGTTCATGGAGCGACCGCTGGGCTTATTGATTTCCGCCACCAACCGGCCGTCGGCATCACGGATGAACAGGCGGCCTTCCAGCCCGGGGGCCAGAACCAGGATCGCGGAAGCGGAGTGGAGATCGGTAATGACCAGCTCACCGCTGCCCGCCAGCTGGATGTCGTAGTTGGGATGCTGGGGACCGGGTTGGGTCAGCTCGGTGCGGGCCAGGGTTTCGTTAAAAGCATACTGATAGGCTTCGTTGAGCGTGATGCGTCCGTCTCGGCTTTCGTCGGCGGCTCCGCGGAGTCCCGAGACCAGGTAATGGGTAAAGAAAGATCCCCCCACCCGGTCCGACTCTTGGGCGGTTTCGTCGGAAGAGGCGGAAGTGAGAAAGGCGTGCCCCCGCACTTGGGTTGAGGTGTCCGCCAGGATCGGCGCCTGCCATTTTCCGCCTTTCCCCCGGGTCAGGGCCCCCGAGGCGCAGGAGTCGAGGACGGCAATGCGGACATCGGCCGGCATGGTGCTCAGGATCTGACGGATTTCGGGATAATTGAAATGCCGGTTGTTCAAAAGCAGGCCCTCTTCGTCGGAATGTCCAGAGAAGTAAAAGAATAATTCGGTCCGAAAGCCCCGGGCCCGGGCTTCGGAGATCAGGGTTTTCATCCGGAGAAAGGCTGTCTCCAGGGCGTCGGGGCCGGGTTCCAGAAGGACGATGATGTCGTCGGGAGCAATGCCGCCCAGGTCCCCCAGGACCCGGGCCACCGCCCGGGCGTCGGATTGGGCATAGTGCAGGAGCACGCGCTGGGGCCCGCCGTTGTTGGCGCCGGCCACCAGGGCGAAACGGCGAAAGGTGGCGGGGGCGGGGTCGTCCGACCCGGCGGCCGGGGCCGGAAAACCGGGGCGCGGCCAGGCGATCACGAATAACAGAAACAATAAAATCGGCAAATGGAATCTGGCGATAATCTTCATGGTTTTCCCTCCTGGGAAGAAGATTTGCTTAAGAGAAAATCGACCTGGTGCAGGCCGTCCGGCAGGATCAGGTTTTTTTTCATTTCGGCCCCGAGGACCCGCCCGGCGGATAAAACCGTTTCGATCTCGATCGGCAGATCGGAGGTGACGAAGAAAAAGCGCTCGAAATCCGGGGCGTCGTCGAGTTCGTAAGCATAGGAAAGGGCCTGCGCGCCTTCCCCGTTAAGCGCGGTGGAATCGGCAGGTGAAGCCGGGAAATGGAGAGTGACCGCGCCCCGTCCATCCACGGAGATAATCACCCCATCGGCGGCTCCGGAGGCCCGGTAACTGACCTGCAGCACGTCTCCCGGCCGGACCCGGGATCCGCGGCCCAGTTCTTCCACCCCCTGCGGGACCTTCCGGTAAATAATCAAACCGGGACTTCCCTTGACCCGAGTGGTTTGCAGGCCAACCCCCGGTCCTGATTCGAGGGGCAGGATGACCCAAAAGAGGATAGCGGCCGCGGCGGCCAGGGCGGGAGCCAACACCCAGGCCCGGGAACGGGCCGGCCGGCTTTGGGCTTTCGATCTGGTCAGGGCCAGGCGGCGATTGATCTCGGCTGCAATCTTTTTCGGAGGGAGGGTCCCGAGAATATCCTGATTGGAAGCCCGGAGACGGGCGAGGCGGTCCATCCCGCCGGGTTCCGCTTCCAGATCCCGAAGGACCTCGGCTTCTTTTTCGGGCGGGAGTTCACCCAGAATGAGTTGCTCTAAGAATAAATCTGGCACAACTCTTTTATTATTCATTTTGGTACTCCTTCCAGATTTTCCAGATTGGCGCGGAGGGAGCTCAAACGCTTGCGCACGCCGGAGACGGAAAGCCCCACCTCTCGCGCCACCTCTTCCAGGGTCAAACCGTCCAGCAGGTGAAGCACGGCGATGGTCCGGGTGGATGGTTTTTCCCGGGCGAAGAGCCGGTCGAGGAGGTGCTGGGCCGAGAAACGGGATTCGGTTTCCTCGCTCGAAGCCAAACGATCAATCAGTTCGGTGTTGGCATTCTCCGGCCGACGTCCGGCCGCGCGGATCCGGTTCAGACAGATGTTGGTGGCCATCCGGAACAGGAGACTGGAGGGGGCCTCGGGCTCCAGCCTTGCCTGGGCTTTGAGGAGTTCGACAAAGGTGTCATGCATGGCATCCATCGCCTGGTCTTCGTTCCGGAGCAGGGATCGGCAACGGCGGAGCACCATCGGTCCGTACCGGCGGTAATAGTTTTCAACGTCAATCGCCAATTCTGACTAACCTGCTTTCACTTGATTAAACACCGCTCCCGGATGGATCTGTCACCCGGATTCAAAATATTTTTCCCGGCCCGAGTTT
>JAPLJL010000418.1 GCA_026388615.1 Pseudomonadota bacterium
CCCGCCCCTACAAAATTTTGAGTTGAAAGATATGGAAATAATGGAAGCGGTTAAAAAACGAAGAAGTATTCGCAGTTTCGCCGATCGTCCTATTCCTCCGAAAATCCTGGAGGAATTGAAAGACGCCCTGATCTGGGCCCCGAGCGCCGGCAACCTGCAAAGCCGTCTTTTTTATTTCATCTTTAACCGGCAAAAGAAACAGGCGCTGGCCGAGGCAGCTTTTCACCAGGTTTTTATCGCGGAAGCTCCCCTGGTAGTGGGTGCCTGTATCGACCCGGAGATCGAGCAGAGTTATGGGAAACGGGGGCGGGATTTATATGCGATCCAGGACGTCTCCGCTTCCATCCAGAATCTTCTCCTCGTCGCCCATACCCGCGGGCTGGGAACCTGCTGGATCGGGGCTTTCAATGAAGAGGAAGCGGCCAGGGTTATCGGCATCCCCCGCGAATACCGGATCATTTCCCTGGTCCCAGTCGGCTATCCCGCGGAAGATCCTCCGGCCCCACCCCGGAACAGGAAAAAAGACATGATCTTGGAGTATTACTAAAATTTCTAATGTCTAATGACGAATTTTTAATCAATGACGAATGTCAAATTCCCAATTTATTAATTATAAATTTGGTCATTGGGGTTTGATTAGACATTAGAAATTAGGCATTCGTCATTCGAATCTTCAGGTTGGAAATCTGAGCCAACTCATCATTTAAAAGTTTAAGTTTCTCTTCCGTGCTTAAATCCCGGCGATTGAGGATCTGACCGATTTCGGGATTTTTTTTAACCCATTCCCGAATTTCCGCCTCGATTTCAAAAGCCTGCTGTTCCGCCGGTACCGCCCGGTAGGCCTCAAATGTCCCTTTCCCCGCCATCAATCCCCGGCCGAGGTCCCGAAAATACCTGGCCAGGAAAGGAATAAATCCCTGGTTTCGGTACTGGATAACATGAACCAGTTCATGGGCCATCAATAAAAATCCGAACGGATAGTCCCCCGGGTCTTCACCCGGGGCCATGAAAACCCGATTCCCGATCGTGACCGCCCGGGCCTTCAGGCGGCGGGTAATCCTCCGGGCCAGAAAATCCCGGTGGATTTTGACCCGGCCGAAATCATCCCCAAATAATTTCTCCAGGAGAAACCGGTGCTCGGGTTTTAGCGACACTCTTATTTTTGACATTGTGGGAATTATCCTATCGTAATATTCTTTATTTAGGAATTTGGGATTTATTTGGAATTTGCTTCTAAGGGGGGTGGATGATGGCATATAAAGCCTGGTTTCAATGCATCGCGGACTGCGGGGAGAAATATCCGCTGAACTCGATTATCTACGAGTGCAAGAAATGCGGCGGTCTCCTCGAGGTCAAGCACGACCTCACCCCGCTCCGGAAGAAATCCGGCTCCACCTGGAAGAAAATTTTTCACGATCGTTATCTCATCAACACCTGGCCTTACGGCAGCGGCATCTGGGGAAAAAAGGAATGGGTTTGCCCCAACGTGGATGACGACAACATCGTTTCCATGCTCGAGGGCGGCACCAACCTTTTCTGGGCCGAGCGCCTGGGACACGAAATCGGGGTTCCCGATCTTTGGATCAAGCTCTGCGGAAACAGCCATTCCGGATCTTTCAAGGACCTGGGCATGACCGTCCTGGTCTCCATGGTCAAGCAGATGAGAGCCGATGGAAAAAAGATCCCGGCCGTGGCCTGCGCTTCCACCGGTGACACCAGCGCCTCGCTCGCGGCCTACTGCGCGTCCGCCGGGATTCCGGCCATCGTCTTCCTCCCCTACAAGAAAATCTCGCCCGCCCAGCTGATCCAGCCCATCGCCAACAACGCCCTCACCCTGGCTCTCGATACCGATTTCGACGGCTGCATGAAGCTGGTCCGGGAGTTTTGCCGCCGGGAAAATATTTACCTGGCTAATTCCATGAATTCCCTCCGGATTGAAGGCCAGAAAACCGTGGGGATCGAGATCATTCAGCAGTTCGACTGGGAGGTTCCGGATTGGATCATCATCCCGGGCGGCAACCTGGGCAATGTTTCCGCCCTGGCCAAGGGCATCACCATGGCCAAAGACCTGGGTGTGATAAAAAAATTCCCCCGGATCGTCTGCGCCCAGGCGGCCCAGGCCAACCCGCTGTACCAGAGTTACCTGAAGGGCTTCCAGGAGTTTCATCCCCTGAAAGCCCGGAAAACCCTGGCCAGCGCGATCCAGATCGGAAATCCGGTCAGCATTAAAAAAGCCATCACCGCCCTGAAGCAGTTCGACGGGATCGTGGAGCAGGCCACCGAGCAGGAACTGGCGGACGCGGCGGCGCGGGCCGACCGCACCGGTCTTTTCAACTGCCCGCATACCGGGGTGGCCATGGCCGCGCTTTTCAAGCTGATTAAAAGAAAAGAGATCCGGTCTGATGAACGGGTGGTGGTCATTTCCACCGCAAACGGGCTGAAATTTCCCGAGTTTAAAATCCGCTACCATCAGAACAAGCTGAAAGGGGTTGTTCCCCATTTCCGGAACCAGCCGGTGGTGGTCGCCGCAGAGTATGAAAAAGTTAAAAGGGCGGTCTTTAAAAACCTGGAGAAATTTAAATACTAATCGCTTTTCTCCTCTCCCCTTGCGGGAGAGGATGAAGGTGAGGGGATATATCCCAAATAAACCAGCAGTCAGAAAGGACACGTTCAAATGGTCAAGCCTACGAAGAGTAACTGGAAAATTTCAACCATAGCGGTTCATGCCGGAGAGGACCGCCATAAGCTCGGCGACGCGCTCACCACCCCGATCGCTCAGACCTCGACTTTTGTCTTCCCGAACACCGAGGAGATCGAACAATACACCAGCAAAAAGAAATTCCGCTATGAGTACGCCCGTTATGGCACCCCCACCCAAAAGGCGGCCGAGCTTAAACTGGCTGCCCTGGAGGGAGCTGAATCGGTCCTGCTTTTCTGCTCCGGGATGAACGCCCTGATCTCCACCTTCCTGGCCTTTTTATCTTCCGGAGATCATCTGCTCATCACGCATGACATTTATAAAAAAACGCTCCAGTTCTGCCAGCGGGATCTTAAGCGTTTCGGGATTACCAATACCCTGGTGCAGATGGGAGATTACCAAGAACTGGAAAAAGCCATCACCCCGAAAACGAAAATGATCTTCACCGAGTCGCCGACCAACCCTTACCTCTTTATCGCCGATCTGCCCCGCCTGGTTAAAATCGCCCGGAAGAATAAGGTCCTACTCGCGATTGACTCCACCTTCGCCACCCCGATCAATCAGAAGCCCCTCGAGTTCGGGGTGGACCTGGTAATCCACAGCGCCACCAAATACCTGGGCGGTCACAACGACCTTTTGGCCGGGGTGGTAGCCGGCTCGGAAAAATTAATCACCCCCATCCGGGATTTCCAGAAGACTACCGGAGGCTCGCCCGAACCTTTCACTTGTTATCTCCTAATCCGGGGATTGAAAACCCTGGCCCTCCGGGTGGCCCACCAGAATGAAAGCGCCTTCCGGATCGCCCGCTTCCTGAGTAATCATCGCCGGATTCAGAAGGTTTATTACCCCGGCCTTCCCAATCACCCCCAGCACCGGATCGCCCGGGCCCAGATGAAAGGCTTTGGCGGGGTGGTTAGCTTCGAGGTCAAGGGCGGTCTTAGTGACGCCAAGCGTTTCCTGAACCGACTGAAGCTTTGCTTCATCGGACCCAGCCTGGGGGGAACAGAAACCCTGATCACCCACCCCGGCCTAGTCACTTATTACGATATGACCCGGAGCGAAAGATATAAGCTGGGGATTACCGATACACTTATTCGGATGGCCGTCGGAGTGGAAGACCCTGAGGATCTGATATCGGATCTGGATCAAGCGCTCAGGTAAACAAGCTCAAAGTTCAAAGCTCAAGGCTCAAGGTTCAGAAAACCAAATGAGATTCTTAGGCTAGCGCCTCAGAATGACAATTTTTAATGTAGTTGCCCAATTTATTGGGCGGTTTTAAACATGGCCGAGTCCAACCAGATCTTCGACCTGATCCGGGCCAGCATCGGGCAGATCCCTTTCAACGCCCTGCTCGGAATCGAACTCGCGGAGATTGAAAAGGACCGGGCCCGGGTCATCCTCCCCTGGAAACCCGAGCTGGGGCGTTCCACCGGCACGGTCCACGGCGGGGTGACCGCCACCCTGCTCGATGTGGTCGGGGCGGCAGCAGTGGCTTCCAACCTGGGGGTTTCCTCCAGTAAAGCCTTTGCCACTATCTCGCTTCTGGTTAATTATTTAGATT
>JAPLJL010000159.1 GCA_026388615.1 Pseudomonadota bacterium
AGAACCGGTCCTCCGCCGAGGCGAACCCGGCCCGGGGATTTTACCGCTGCGTAATCCTGGCCGTGATCCTGGTCCCCCTTTTTTTTCTTCCGTATCATCCGAACCCGGAATTCGAAATCGCCAAGACCTGGCTGTTGCAGATCCTGGCCCTTTTCGGAATCGGCTTCTGGCTCCAATCCGGTCCGGTCTATTCCTCGCGCACCTATATTTTTCTGTTTCTCTTCTTCGCCCTTTGCTCCCTCTCGGTTCTCTCCGCACCCAACCCCTACCTGGCGCTTTCCCGTCTGGGTTTTCTGGCCGGGGCTCTGGCCTTCTTCCTGCTCGGAATCCATCTCAGCTCCGACCAGGTCCAGAGCCTGTTGAAATGGGCGATTTTTTCCGGGGTCCTGGTTTCCCTGCTGGGGATCCTGCAGACCTGGGGAATTCTCCTCAAGCCCCGTTCCGACATCTATAGGGAATTAATGTATCCCTCCACCTTCCGGCACGCTAATTTCGCGGCTCAGTTTCTGGCCCCCCTCCTGCCCATCACCGCCGGGGTTCTTTTCGCGACCCGGCGCAGGTTCAACGTGGCCCTCCTTTTAGTTGCCTTTTTGATCCAGGCCTTTTACCTCGTGGCCACCCACTCCCGGGCCGGATGCCTTTCCGCTTTCCTGGGGATCGTTTTCCTGCTTTTCTTCTGGCTCTATTTTCAATTCCGGGGCGCCGGCCGCAAGCTCCACTCCTCGCTCCTGAGACCGGCCCTGTTGATCGGATCCCTACTGGTCTTACTGGGCCTGAGCTTTTATTCTTCCCCCCCGATCCGGAACGGTCTCTCCCGGCTCTCCTCCCTGACCGATCTCAAAGACCCAGCCAATCGGGTCCGTCTCCTCCTTTATCAGGACACCCTGAAAATGGTCAAGGCCCACCCCCTGTCCGGAATCGGGCTCGGAAATTACCCGGTGGTATTGCCGGATTACTGGTCGGGTGAGCTGCGAGATCTGATTACCTACGGCGCTTCCCGGACCGCCGAGAACGCCCATAATGATTACCTGACAACCGCCGCGGAGTCCGGTCTTCCCGCCCTGCTGGCGCTGGCCGCCCTGATAGTTTTTTCTCTCTTCATCACCCTGGCCGGCCTCCGGAAAAAACCCGATCCCTACCGGCTCTCCGCCCTTGGCGGGCTGCTGGTCCTGTTTTTCCACGCGGCTTTCGATTATCCTCTCCAAAATGCCGCTTCCGCCCTGATTTTCTGGATCCTGCTCGGCATCATCGCCGGGAAACCCGCTTCGAAAAAATTGTCCCTGCCCCCCCGCCTTTCCTTTCTCTCCTCCCGCCCGCTCCTGGTCAAGCTCCTCATCTTCGGACCGGTCATCCTGCTCTCCCTCCTGGCCACCCGGTCCCTGGCGGCCAACTATTTCTGGCAACGGGGTTTTTCCGAGTATGTCCGTTCTCCCCTGAGCGCGGAGAAATCCCTGCAACGAGCGGAAATAATTTCCCCCCATGATCACCAGATCCTCTTTCTGCTTGGAAACATCGCCACCCTGAAAAGAAACACCCCGGAGGCGGTCAGGTATTACCGGGCCGTGCTCAAGCTCTTTCCCACCCATTCGAAAGCCCAGATGAACCTGGCCGAGCTTTACCTGGAACAGGGCAGGTTCCCGGAAGCCGAATCGGCCATCGAAAAGGTTTTACAGCTGGACCCGCGCAACCCGGGCGCCAATTATCGCCGGGCCGTTTTCCTGGCGCTCAAAGGTCA
>JAPLJL010000263.1 GCA_026388615.1 Pseudomonadota bacterium
CATAATCATTCCTAATTACAATGGATTATCTTTCTTGCCTCGATGCTTGGAAAATATCCAAGCACAAACCTTTACCAACTTCGAAATCATCCTCGTAGATAATGGATCAAGTGACGAATCCGTCCTTTTTGTAAAAGCCAACTTTCCTGGAGTCAAAACTCTGGTAAATAAAAAAAACCTGGGATTTTCCCAAGCTAATAATCAAGGCATCAGGCAGGCAAAGGGAAAATATATCCTTACCCTTAATAATGATTGTTTTATAGAAAAGAATTTCATTGAGGAGTTGGTTCAAGTTACCCGGCAAAGTCCTGACATCGGCTCAGCTTCAGGAAAGATTTATCGCATAATTGACAGTAAGAAAACTAATATCCTTGATACAACTGGCCATATCATCTTCAAAAACCGTCACCCCGCCAATCGAGGACAAGGAGAACCCGATCATGGTCAATACGATCAACCCGAGTTCATTTTCCAAGGCAGCGCGGTCGCCTGTCTCTATCGCCGGGAAATGTTGGAAGACATCAAACTAGAAGGCGAATATTTTGACGAACGTTTCTTTGCCTTTTACGAAGATTTCGATCTGGGCTGGCGGGCACAAATCCGGGGTTGGAAACATTTCTACCAGCCCCGGGCCGTCGGATACCATTGGACAGGTAGACCCATTCAACAAATGCCCCGTCTCGGAGGCCGGCTTGACCTCCGCAACTGGCACCTCCTCCTGATAAAAAACGATCGCTGGTCTGATCTGGCCCGGAACTTCCCAAAGATCTTTCTCTATGACCTGAAAAGGTTCGGGCTTTCGACCTTTCTTCACCCCTCCCTCTTCCTCGGCTGGCTCCAGATTCTACTTGCATTTTCCCGTGCAATCCGGCAACATAACAAAATCATGACTTCTCGGAAGGTACCGGACGAGGAAATCAGGAAATTTTTTCTGGAAAACCAATAGAATGTGAGGAGGCCGAAGATTGAAAATTTTCATTGATACCGCCAATATCCAGGAAATCCGCCAGGCCAATTCCTGGGGATTTCTGGACGGGGTGACGACCAACCCCTCCCTGATTGCCGCCACCAAGAGGACCTTCCGGGAGGTAATCGAGGAAATCTGCGCGGAGATCACCGGCCCGGTGAACGTGGAGGTCATCGCCAAGGATTCCCCCGGCATGGTTCGGGAAGGAAGGGAGCTGGCCAAGCTCGCCAATAATATCGTGCTGAAGATCCCGATGACCCCGCCCGGGATTCAGGCCACCCGCCAGCTCTCCGGGGAAGGAATAAAAGTTAATATCACCCTGGTTTTTTCCCCCCTCCAGGCCCTCCTCGCCGCCAAGGCCGGGGCCAGCTACGCGAGCCCCTTCATCGGACGGCTGGATGACATCTCCCATACCGGAATGGAGCTGATCAACGATATCGTCACCATTTACGATAATTACTCCTTCCCCACCGAGATCATCGTGGCCTCCATCCGTCACCCGCTGCATGTCCTGGACGCGGCCCGGATCGGAGCCGGCATCTGCACGATTCCCCTCAAGGTGATCGAGCAGATGTTCAAGCACCCGCTCACCGATATCGGCCTGGAGAAATTCCTCAAGGATTGGGAAAAAATCCCCAAGTCCAGTTGAGCGGATAATCCCGCATCGTAATTGTCAAAATTAACATTATCACCCTCTCCCCTTCCCTCTCCCCTCGAGGGAGAGGGCGAGGGTGAGGGGGCACAATAAATAGAAAAATTAAAATCCCCTGCCTCAATAGAAGGGGACTTGTCCCGAGGCTATCCGAGGAATAAAGGGAAGGGTGAAGAGGGATATTAACGGATCTTGTGAGACTATAAATTAAATTATATTATTACTCTCCGACGTGCCGAGGTGGCGGAATTGGCAGACGCGCTAGACTCAGGATCTAGTGGGCGAAAGCTTGTAGGGGTTCGAGTCCCCTCCTCGGCACCAATTTTTTTAATCCACAATCCGACTTCGCCAACCTACCCTCCGAAGCCAGATGTATCTCCGTGCGAAGGATGGGTCATCTTTTTACGCTCTGCAGCCCGATGAATCGGGCAGTTACTTTTCTGTTTAAATCGTCAATCGTCAATCTCCAATCGTCATTTCTTCTTGCCCTCTGCTCTATGCCCCCTGCGCTTTGCCAGTTCTATACGATTGACTTGAATCCTGAGGTGAGATTATCCTGAACCCATTATGAACTCGGTGTGGCTGCTGCTGGCCGGTCTGGGGGTCTTCGCCCTGGGATACAGATTCTACTCCGCCTTTATCACCGCCCGGATCCTGACCCTGGACGAAACCAGGCAAACGCCCGCTTACGCCAAGAACGACGGCCGGGATTTTGTCCCCACCAACCGGATCGTCCTGTTCGGCCACCACTTCGCCGCCATCGCCGGCGCCGGACCCCTGATCGGGCCGGTCCTGGCCGCCCAGTTCGGATACCTGCCCGGCGCGCTCTGGATCATTTTCGGTGCCGTCCTCGCGGGCGCCGTCCATGACACGGTCATTCTTTTCGCCTCAGTCCGGCACGGGGCCGAGTCCCTCCACAATATCGCCCGCCGGCACATGGGCCGGCTCTCCGGTGTCACCACCGCAATCGCCACCCTGTTCATCATCGTCACGGCCCTGGCCGGGCTGGCCATCGCCGTGGTGAATTCCATGAGTTCGAGCTCCTGGGGGACATTCACCATCGCGTTTACCATCCCGGTCGCCCTGCTGGTCGGGTGGTATATGAGGCGGCTCCGACCCAATAAGGTGGCGGAGGCCAGCGTCATCGGGGTAGTGCTGGTGCTCGCGGGGGTAATCCTGGGAAGATATGTCCAGCAATCGGCGGTTTCCTCCTGGTTCATGTTTTCGAAGTCCCAGCTCTCCCTCATGCTCGCGGTCTACGGCTTCGCCGCTTCGGTCCTGCCGGTGTGGCTGCTCCTCGCCCCTCGGGATTACCTGAGCACCTACATGAAGATTGGAACCATTCTCCTCCTCGCGATCGGGATCTTCATCGCCCATCCTCATCTCCAGATGCCGGCCGTGACCCAGTTCATCAACGGAGGCGGCCCCATCATCCCCGGCAAGGTCTGGCCCTATGTCTTTATCACCATCGCCTGCGGGGCCATTTCCGGGTTTCATTCCCTGATCGCCTCCGGGACCACCCCGAAGATGCTCTCCAACGAGAGAGACATCCGGTTCATCGGCTACGGGGCCATGGTCACGGAGGGATTCGTAGCCCTGATGGCGCTGATCGCCGCGGCGGTCCTGCAACCCGGCGATTACTTCGCCATCAATACCGCCCCCCAGATTTTCGACAAGCTCGGCCTGCCCATCGTGAACCTCCCCGAGCTTTCCGGACTGGTGGGGGAAAATATCGCGGGAAGACCGGGAGGGGCCGTCTCCCTGGCCGTCGGCATGGCCTATATTTTCGGGAGCATCCCCGGACTCCAGACGCTCATGTCCTACTGGTATCATTTCGCCATCATGTTCGAAGCCCTGTTCATCCTGACCACCATCGACGCCGGGACCCGGGTGGGCCGGTACATCCTCCAGGAGTTCCTGGGAGGTGCCGTTCCGAAATTTAAACAGATCTCCTGGTGGCCGGGGGTGATCATCACCAGCGCCGTGATCTCCTGCTCCTGGGGATATCTGCTCTATTTCGGCAGCATCTCCACCATCTGGCCCATGTTCGGGGTGGCCAACCAGCTCCTGGCTGTTATCGCCCTGGCCATCGGCACCACCTACCTGCTCAACCATGCCCCCCGGAAAATTCATTGTCTGATCACCCTCCTCCCGTTCCTGTTCATGCTGGCGGTGACCTTTACCGCCGGCGTCGAGAACATCTTCAACATTTATCTCCCCCAGCATACGACTACGTCGAGGATCAATATGTTTTTAACATCTTCCATGCTGATCCTGGTGCTGATTATCGCCCTGGACGCGGTCAGGAACTGGATCAGAATCCTGAAAAAGAGCAGAGGGCAATGAAGAATTGCAGATTGACGATTGCGGATTGCGGAATGAAAGAACAAAAATAAAATAATAGCCGCAAGCTTTCACTTGGAGGAAAACTATCTCTTCTTTAATTCGGGTTAACTTGATAGAATTTATAAAAGAACGATATTTCCCCTAAAAATAGAGTGTGAATATGGACAAAAAAGAGTTACTGATAAACGAAATCAAACAAGCCCCGGAACCACTTCTTGGTGAGGTATTGGATTTCGTACGGTTCCTAAAAACCAAACTAGCCAAAGAAGATTTTGCTCTCACTCTCGCCAGTGAATCTTCCCTGAAAAAGGACTGGCTTAAAGCTGACGAGGATGAGGCATGGAAAGATTTATAAAGGGCGATGTTGTTGTTATCCCCTTCCCCTTCTCGGATTTGACCCAAGCCAAAAGAAGACCGGCTCTTGTCATCGTTGGATTGGAAGGAGATGATCTTATCCTTTGCCAGATAACCAGCAGGGCAACCAAGGATAAATACGCCATCTCAATCAATGACAGCGATTTCCAATCGGGAAGTTTGAAACAGCCAAGTAATATCCGGCCTAATCGCATATTCACGGCGGATAGCCACCTGGCTTTATATCGAATTGGCAATCTAAAATCAGATAAACTCACCGAAATTATTGAAAAAATAATTGAGATTATTCGGAGTTAGGGTAATTTTTAATAAGCCCATCTAACAAATATTCGTTTTAGAAAAGAGCCCGCCGTCGGACTCTTTTCTTTCTTTTTTTACTGATTTGGGCAAACTGCGATTTGGCTTATTGAGCAGATTACCCTACCTAAATATCAATATAAAAACTGAAATTCCGAACCCGGTTTGTCTCGAGCGGTAATTGGGATAAAATTGACGGCAATTATGCGAGGGCCCGATAAATAATGCTCAAGAAATATTTTCTCGGTAAACGGCACGAGGGGATCTTCAAAGCCGCCCTGATTAAGCTGGACCAACCTCCCCTGGCGGTCCTGATCCTGGCCGGGGACGGCACCTCGGACAGTCTCCAGGCCAACCTGGAGTCCGGGGAATCGTTCACCAAGTTCATTTGTCAAAACCTGCCCGCGGGCACCACTGTCATCGTGGACGCTGAAAACCTGATCTTCGCCGGGTCCCTCCTGCTCGGGATCCTGGGCAACCTTTACCACGAACAGAAAACCGGGGTGTCTTTTGTCACCGGGGATGATCTGGAGGTCCGGAAAAAACTGGAGCAACTGACCAAGCTTTACTGCGTGGAGGATAAGGGTTTCTCTCTCTGGCTGGATGACACCCTGGATAAATTCCAAGTCGACCCCGCCCTTAAGGAGGAGATCCTGGGCGACAAATTTGAACTGGGCGGGATTGCCAATTTTTCCCCCGAGGTCAATTTCGTCCGGCGGGCCATGGGAACGGGCGAGAAAATTGACGCCAATACCATCAAGATGAAAAACCATCTGGAGCATCTCTACCAGGAAGGTTTCTTCCGGATCGGCAGCCAGGAAAACGCCCTGATTCTAACGGCCCCGGTTCTGCAAATGATCGCTTTTCTCTACTGCCGCGATGTCCTGGCCAAACATAACTTATACATTGAAAAAAACGCTATGAAAGGAAAAATCGAAAGGTCAGAACTGGAATGGCTGGTCTATGAAATCCTGGAGAACTCCCGGGTCCACGGTTATAGTTCAGCCAACCTTGGTATCGTTTTTATCCATTATCTGGCCAGGAAAGACAACCTCTTTTTGATTTTCGAAGACCACGGCGGGGCCCAGCCCTCAACTTACCAGGGAGCCCAGGGCGCAATGGCGGGGGTTAAGAAACTTCTCGAATCGAAATTCTCCCTGGATGCAAATTCCAAACCCGCCTACGCGCTCAATGCCCAGAAAGGGGTCGAGGTATCCCCGGCCGAGATCGGCCTGCGGCTGGAAAAAGCCAGAAACATTTCCCAGTTCCTGTTCCAGGGAAGATCACCGGTGGAGGAAATCGGTCCGGGATACCGGGTGACGATCACGCTGCCGCTGGCATAAGAGCAAAGCGCATAGAGCATAGAGCAGAGAGCAAGGAGTAAGCAGCCTCCGGCCTGGAGAGCCTACGGCCCGGAGGGTAAGCAGTAAGGAGTAAGCAGTAGGCAGTAAAAGAGAAGAATAATAATATCGTCATTCCGGCGAAAGCCGGAATCCAGTTCTTTTATCTTTTGGACTTTTCGGCTATTAACTTTCAGGCTCTTAGGCTTTTACCCTGTGCCCTATGCTCTATGCTCTTGGCACTAACACTGATACTAAAGGAGAACAATGGAAAATCTGCTGGCTTATGAAGAAAAACAGATAGTCCAGATCCAGAAATGGAAGAAGGAAAAACCCGGTCTGTTCAGCGTGGTTTTCGGCAAAGCCACGAACCGGGTTTCCAATAAAATCATCAGTTATCTTCCCCAGAGGGAAACCGAAAAAGCGCTGGATTTCGCCAACGTGATGGCGAAAAAGCTTTCCGACCAGGAGGATATTCTGACTTACGGCGGGGTCAAACAAATATCCGATCTGCGCGATAAAAGTCTGAGGCTGTCGGACTGGCTGGCCAACCAGGTCCACAACTGGGCGATTGGGATGGGTGCGGCCGAAGGCGCGCTCACCGGCGCGGCAGGGCTTATTACCATTCCCTTTGATATCCCGGTCATTATCACCCTGGCGCTCCGCACCGCCTATCAGATCGGCCTCTGCTATGGATACGACTGTGAATCCGAGCCCGATAAAAACTTCATTCTGGGGATACTCTCGGCTTCCGGGGCCAACAACATGAAGGAAAAAACCTCCGCCCTGGACGCCCTCCAGGCCATTGAGGTGGCCGTGGCCAAACAAACCTGGCGGGCGCTGGCCAAGGAACAGCTCGGCAAGGAATCGGTAATCGTCGCGGTCAGGGGCCTGGCCAGGCAGCTCGGGGTTAACATCACCCGGCGCCGGATGCTGTCGGCGATCCCGGCGGTCGGGGCGGTGATCGGGGGTTCGGTCAACGCCTGGTATATGAAAGACGTCGGCTGGGCCGCCCGCCGGTCATTCCAGGAAAGATGGCTCATCGCCAATGGGAAACTGGCGAAATGATAATTGAAGATTCCGGAACAAAATATGGACCTTTCCGCGGCAAGACCGTGGGTAACTTTCTTAAAACAATTTAGCGGAAATAAGTTGCCAAGGGGTAATCGAGATTGATAATATATGCGGGTAAGAGGATGGGAAAACAAGATGGCGAGAGCAATTATCTCATTTTTTATCGCAATGCCCCTGGCCGTGCTGATTAACCTCCGGCTCTGGCCCGGGACTCACTTCTGGCAGGTGGCCCTGCTGGTTTTCGAATACGTGATCCTGTATTTAATCGTCTACAATTTTCTCTCCCTCTTCTCCCCGCGCGCCGAGGGGAAATAAACGTTATTTAACTGAGATTTTCATCTCACCGACAAAATGAAAATCCCCCTATCCCCCTTTTCATAAAGGGGGAGGTTGAAACAAAATGAAAATCACCCCTCACCCCCCTTTTCATCAAGGGGGGCAAAATGGATTTCCCGGCATATTTAAATGAAAAAGCAGCTGTCTGAAATCGAAAGAAACCAAACCGTCCGCCGGTCCATCATTGAATTGCTCTCTGGAAAAGAGCTGAGCGCCCGGGAGATTTCCGCCGCGATCGGGATCCGGGAAAAAGAGGTCTTCGATCACCTCACCCACATTGAAAAATCCCTCCAGGCCCGGAAGCAACGGCTGGTTATAATCCCGGCCCAGTGCTTATCCTGCGATTATGTTTTCACCGACCGCCAGCGTCTTTCCAAACCGGGCCGTTGCCCGCGCTGCAAGCACGAACACCTGGCCGATCCGCTTTACCAAATTCTTTAAATCAGGATTGATTATCACCCCCACCTCCATCCTCCCCTCTCCCCGCCTTTGACGGGGCAGGCGCAGGGGGAGGAAAAAAATAATAATGCTGCAAGAACGAGCACCTGGCCGACCCGCTCTATCAAATCCGACAGATCATCGACCTGAAAAAAACAGTCGATATTCCCATTCAACATGTAGTTGCCCGATTTATCGGGCTTTTTTAAAAAAACCGCCGATCCCGCCCAGTGACGGGACACGTGAATCGGCATACTACAATAAAATTCACCAACTAAAAACGAAGAAAATAATCAAAAAATGTAGGGAATAAATCTGCCGGACCGAAGGCCCTGCGATTTCGTTTTACGGCGCGGCGATGGGGATAAAAACTTCCAGCTCTTTTCTGGTAATTTCCCCCTCCCGGACCAGGATGGCGGGATGAACGGTCAGGTCCAGAACGGTGGAGCCCTTTTTTCCGGCCAGCTTTCCGGCCTCCAGGATCAAATCCACGCGCGTGGAAAAGTATCGTTTGACTTGCGCAGCGCTCCGGGTGGGCGGTTTCCCCGCCGGGTTAGCGCTGGTGGTCGTAACCGGGCGACCCGCCTGCCGACAGAGCCGGAGGGCCACGGGATGGGAAGAGATCCGCACCCCGATCTTCCCGGTTCCGGCGGTGAGATTGACCGGCAGGGTCTTCCGGGCCCGGAAAATCAGGGTCAGGGGACCGGGCCAGAATTTTTGGATCAGGGCTTCGGCCCGCCGCTCGACCCGAAGCACAATCTTTTCCAGCATTTCCCGGTCGGCAACTAGAACCGGGATCGGCTTCCCGGGTTCCCTTCCCTTCAGGATAAAAAGATTTTTCACTGCCGGGAAACTTAAGGCATCGGTCCCCAGACCGTAGAACGTTTCGGTGGGATAGGCGACGATTTTTCCGGACCGGATCAGCTTAACGGCGAGCTCTGTCTCGGCCGGGTTCAAGGCTTGCGGGGGCTTTGTCCCGCCGGGATCTCCGGCCGGATCGATTCGCCGGCCATCCGCCTGCCCTCGGCCATTTTCCGCTTGAATTCCCGCAGGCGCTTTTCCAGCTCCGAATCATTCAGAGCCAGGATCTCCGCCGCCAGGATAGCCGCGTTTTTGGCCCCGGACCGGCCAATCCCCATAGTGGCCACCGGAACCCCGCTCGGCATCTGGAAGGTGGAAAGAAACGAATCCAATCCATGCAGGGGAGAGGTATCCATCGGAACGGCGATGACCGGCAGGGTCGTTTCCGTGGCGAGCACCCCGGCGAGGTGGGCGGCCCCACCCGCCCCGGCAATGATGACCTGGAATCCCCGGCGGGAAGCCTCCCGGGCGTAGATACGGGTCTGTTCCGGATTCCGATGGGCGGAAGAAACGGTGAGCTCATACCGGATTCCGAGATCCTCGAGTGTCCGGACGGAATCTTCCATCACGTAGCGATCCGATTCACTCCCCATGATGATTCCAATCCGAGCCTTTCCCCGGGGCGGCGCCGGTTTAGGCAAAGGCTTGGGTAAAGGTTTAGGTTGGGGCTTGACCGGAAGCTGGGGCTGAGGCTTGGATAAAGGCTTGTTCGGTGATGAAGGTTTAGCTTTGGGCTGGGGCTGAACCTTGGGTAAAGGCTGGGGTTGGGGCTTGACCGGAAGCTGGGGCTGAGGCTTGGATAAAGGCTTGCTCGGTGATGAAGATTTGGTTTTGGGCTGGGGCGAAAGCTTGGGTAAAGGTTTAGGTTGGGGCTTGACCGGAAGCTGGGGCTGAGGCTTGGATAAAGGCTTGCTCGGTGATGAAGGTTTAGCTTTGGGCTGGGGCTGGGCGGAAAGCTTGGGTTTGGACATGGCGGCCGGTCTCGGTTTGGACTTGAGTTCCGGTTTAGCCTTTTTGATTTCCGGGGAGACCTTCTTCTTTTCCGGATTCAGTTTGCCCTTTTTTTCCGCTTCCTTCATGCCTCACCACCTTTCTTTATTATTATTCTTGCGCAATCGCGGTCCCGGCCCGGAAAGTCCGCGGCTGCCGACAGCGATAAATTTTGGAAAGCCCGTTGCCGGGGATGCCAACCTTTCGGGAAAATTCCAGAGCGGACATAAATTGTCCGGGGGCACCTCGAATGAGATCTTAACTCTGGTAAAGAATGGAAAAAAGATTCTTAATGAGAAAAATCAACCGGATTTAGACACTCCCGGGATTATGCCTGGCCGGATTTTTTTGTTCCTGCCTTCGCTTTCTTCTTGGGAGCATCCTGTTTCTTGGATTTATCAGCCTTCATTGTCTTTTTGGCTTTTTCTTTATCCGGCTTTTTGATTTTATCTTTTTCGGGCCTCCGGGTTTCCGATTTTTCCTGCTTCTCCGGTTTATTGGCCTCTCCCTTCTCTTTCACCTTCCGGGGGGCGAGCGGAGCGGTATCAACCAGTTCGATGATCGCCATATGGGCCCCATCCCCGAGCCTTCTCCCGGTTTTAATGATCCGGGTATACCCGCCCGGGCGATCACGGTACCGCTCGGCCAAGGGTCCGAACATCTTCTTGGCCACTTCTTTACTCTTCACGGTCCGGAGCGCTCGCCGGAGATTGGCCAGCCCGCCTTTCTTCCCCAGGGTAATCATCTTCTCGGCAATCCGACGAAGATCCTTGGCCTTCTCGACAGTGGTTTCAATCCGCTCCACTTCCAGAAGGGAGGTAACCATATTCCGGAACATCGCGGTCCGGTGTGCGGATGGACGATCAAAAACCCGGTGGTCTATTCGGTGTCGCATTGCTACCTGCTGGTTTAAAAAAAACTATTTCTCTGACTCTGTTTCTTCCCCTGCCTCTTTGCTCTCGTCTGGTTTCAGGCTCAAGCCCCAGGTCTGGAGGATCTCCATCACCTCGTTCAGGGATTTTCGCCCGAAATTTTTCATCTTCAGCATTTCCGATTCCGATCGGGAAACCAAGTCCCGGATGGTGTTGATGTTGGCTCCCTTCAAACAGTTGGTGGCCCGGACCGAAAGTTCGAGCTCTTCAATGCTGCGCTCCAGGATTTCCTGGATGCTCGAAGCGGAAAGGGCCGTCTCCTTCAGGCCCGCCTCCACCGGCCGTTCCTCGGTTTCTTCAAAACTGATAAAGACCTGTAATTGCTCCTTCAGAATCTTGGCCGCCAGCGCGATCGCTTCTTCCGGCTCGATCCCGCCGTTGGTCCAGATCTCCATGGCCAGGCGGTCATAATCGGTAATCTGACCGACCCGGGCGTTGGTCACGGAATAATTCACCTTCAGGACCGGGCCGAAAATAGCGTCCAGGAAAATTGTGCCGATCGGCGCGGAGGTGTCTTTCAGCCTCTCCGCCGGCAGATAACCTTTTCCGCCTCTGACCACCGCCTCGGCCCGGAGCTTTCCCTCCGGGTTCAGGTTAGCGATATGGAAATCGGGATTAAGAATTTCCAGTCCCTGATCCGTCTGAAAATCCCCGGCCAGAACCTCGCGCTCCCCGGAAACATTCAGGGTGATGGTTTTTTTGACCGTGTCGTCCAGGATCTTAAACCGCACCTGCTTGAGATTGAGGCCGATATCGGTCAGATCTTCGTAAACCCCGGGCAGGGTCGAAAACTCATGGAGAATACCGTCAAATTTTATCTCCGTGATCGCCGCCCCCTGCAGGGAGGAGAGGAGTACTCTCCGGAGAGAATTTCCCAGGGTGGTTCCGAAACCCCGCTCGAGTGGTTCCACAAAAAACCGGCCGTAGGTCTTGGAGCGGCTGCCGGCTTCCACTTCTACCCGGGTTGGCTTGATTAATTCTTCCCAGTTTCTTTGTAAGACTGCCTTTCCCATTTGCTCCTCGCTTGATTAATACCCGCTTTACCGCGAGTAATACTCAACAATTAACTGCTCCAAAACGTCAGGATGAATGTCGTCCCGCCGGGGATGGGACTTGACCACGCCCCGGAATTTCTCCCGGTCCTGTTCCAGCCAGGCCGGAAGCCCGCGCTGGGCTCTCATCTCCAAAGCATCCAGAATGGATCCCATTTTCCGGCTTTTCTCCCGGACCTCAATCACATCCTGGGCTTTCACCTGGTAAGATGGAATGTCCACCTTCCGCCCGTTCACCTGGAAATGACCGTGCATAACCAGCTGGCGGGCCTCGGCGCGGGTCCGCGCGAACCCCAGGTGGAAAATCGTGCTGTCCAGCCGGATCTCCAATATCACCAGGAGATTTTCCCCGGTGGCTCCCGTCTGCCGGGAAGCCATCTGGAAATAACGCCGGAACTGGCGTTCCGCCAAGGAATGAGTCCTTTTGACTCTCTGCTTCTCCCGGAGATGAGTTCCGTAATCGGTGACCTTCACCCGGCTCCAGCCGTGCTGGCCGGGTGGATAACCGCGGCGCTCAAAGGCGCATTTGTCCGTGTAACACCGGGATCCCTTTAAAAAGAGTTTCTTTAGTTCCCTTCGACAAAGCCGGCAAGCCGGCCCAGAATACCGAGCCAATTTATTCCTCCTGTAATATTAAACTTCCATCCGCCATTTTTCTTTTCCGGATTTCCGCGTTTACACTCTCCGGCGCTTAGGAGCCCGACAACCGTTGTGAGGAATGGGGGTAACATCCTTGATCAGTCCGATCCGGAAACCGGCCGCCTGCAGGGAGCGGATGGCGGCTTCCCGCCCGGCGCCGGGTCCCTTGATAAACACGCTTAAGTTCTTGACCCCGTGATCCATGGCCTTGTTGGCGGCATCCCGGGCGGCCTGCTGGGCGGCAAAGGGGGTGGATTTCCGCGAGCCCTTGAATCCGACGATCCCGGCGCTGGACCAGGAAATGGTATTGCCGATGGGATCGGTAATCGTGATGATGGTGTTATTAAAAGTGGACTTGATGAAAGCGATGGCGTTGGGAATATTCTTGCGCACCGTTTTCTTTTTCGATGTCCTTTTGGGACCGGCCATTTTTATCCTCCCTGGATTATGCCTTTTCTATTTCCCGGAAAACCGCACCCGTGTTCCCCCGGCTATTTGGGCTTCGGCGGTTTCTTTTTGCCGGCGATGGACCGGCGGGGACCTTTGCGGGTCCGGGCATTGGTATTGGTTCTTTGACCTCGGACGGGCAAACCTTTGCGATGCCGCAGACCCCGGTAAGTTCCGAGATCCATCAGCATCTTGATATCCGAGGAAATCTCCTTGCGCAGGTCTCCTTCAACCTTATAATCCGACTCAAGGATTTTCCGGATCGCCGCCACCTGTGACTCATTCAGCTCCTTGGTGCGGAGATTGCCGTCTACTTCGGCTTTGCGCACAATCTCCCGGGCCAGTGCGTGCCCCACCCCGTAGATATAGGTGAGGGCTATTTCAATCCGTTTTTCTCCCGGAAGATCAACTCCGGCAATACGAGCCATACATATCCTCCTGCTTTTCCCGGGTTACCCTGGTGGGATAACCGCTCTAGCCCTGCCTCTGCTTGTGCTTGGGATTCACGCAAATTACCCGGACTACCCTTTTCCGGCGCACAATCTTGCACTTCGGGCAGATTTTTTTGACGGAAGTCCTGACTTTCATATTTTCCTACTCCCGGTAAATTATCCGGCCCCGGGTCAGATCGTACGGTGAAAGTTCCAGCTTAACCCGATCCCCGGGCAGGATCTTAATGTAATGCATCCGCATCCTCCCCGAAATGTGCGCCAGGATCCGGTGTCCGTTATCCAGCTCGACCCGGAACATGGCGTTGGGGAGGGGTTCCACCACTTTACCTTCAACCTCGATCAGCTCTTCTTTCGCCACTTAACCTTCAATCTCAAATCGTTTGACCTTCCCGACCTGGGCCCCGGCCGGATTGTCGTTTTTTCCCCTCATGCGCTCAGGACCATCGGGCCGTTTGCGGTGGCGGCCACCGTATGCTCAAAATGCGCCGAGAGGCTCCGGTCGCGGGTCACCACGGTCCAGCCGTCCGGCAGGGTATCCACTTCATAGGAGCCGATATTTACCATCGGCTCAATCGCGATGACCATTCCCGGCTTAATCTTGATCTGGGACGAACCCTCATCCATCCGGAAATTCGGGATCTGGGGTTCCTCATGCAATTTCTGGCCGATCCCGTGCCCGACAAAATCCCGGACCACGGAAAAGCCCTCGCTTTCCACCCGGTCCTGGATCACGGCGGAAATGTCGAAAATCCGGTTGCCCACCTGGACTTTTTCAATCGCCAGATCCAAAGACTCCCGGGTCACCGCGATCAGGCGGAGAGCCTGCTCGCTGACCTCGCCGACCGGCACGGTCACGGCCGCGTCTCCGTAATAACCCTGGAAACACACCCCCACGTCAATGCTGATGATATCCCCATCCTGGAGCCGCCGCTTGGAAGGAAATCCGTGGACCACCTCCTCATTAATTGAGGCGCAGATGGTAAAAGGATAATCCCGGTATCCCAGAAAAGCCGGGGTGGCTCCCTGTTTGCGGATCTTTTTCTCCGCCAGGCGATTAAGTTCCAGGGTCGTAATCCCTTCCTCCGCCCGGAGCGACAGCTCGTTCAGGACCTCTTTAACGATCTGGTTGCTTTCCCGCATTATTTTTATTTCCCGATCCGATTTCGGCACAATCATCCTGATCTGAAAATTCCTATTTTTGCCGACTCGCCTCGACGATTTTGAGAATCTCGGCAGTAACCGTTTCCGGGGCTTGCAAACCGTCGACCGATTTTAAAAGTTTCTTCCGGGAATAGTAATTGATCAGGGGCGCAGTCTCGTCCCGGTAAACCCGGAGCCTTTCCCGAATGGTTTTTTCCTGGTCATCATCCCGCTGGTAAAGCTCTCCTCCGCACTTGTCGCAGATCCCCGCCTTTTTCGGCTTGGTAAACTCCACGTGAAACATCTGCTGGCACTGCCGGCAGACCCGGCGGCCGGTCAGCCGGCGGACCAGTTCATCCTCGTTGACCGCAAGATCGAGGACTTGGGTAATCTTATGCCCGATCCGCTCCAGCAGCTGATCCAGGGCGTCGGCCTGGGCGACATTCCGGGGAAAGCCGTCCAGGATATACCCGTAGCTGCAATCGTCGGACTTCAATCTTTCTTCCACGATCTGGATCACCAGTTCATCGGAGACCAGGCGTCCGGACTCCATGATTTCCATGATTTCCTGGCCCAGCTTGGATTTCTCCTTCTTCTTGGCCCGGAGGATATCACCGGTGGAAATCTGGGGAATACCGAATTTCTCCATCAGTTTCCGAGCCTGGGTGCCTTTCCCGGAACCGGGGGGCCCCAGCAGAATCAGATTGGTCGAGCCTTCTTTACTCATCCTCTTCTCCCTTTAATTTTCTGTCGGCCCAGGAATCCCTCGTAATGGCGACTGAGCATATGAGACTCAATCTGCGCGATCGTGTCCATCCCCACCCCCACGACGATCATCAGGGAGGTTCCCCCGTACCAGAAGGGAACGTTGAACCTGCTGACCAGGAGCGCGGGCAGGACGCAGACCGCAGCCACGTAAATTGACCCCCCCAGGGTGATCCGGGTCAAAACCTGGTCAATATACTCGGCGGTTTTTGAACCCGGACGAATCCCGGGAATATATCCACCATATTTTTTCAAATTTTCCGCCACGTCGATCGGGTTGAACTGGACGGCGGTGTAGAAATAACAGAAGAAAATAATCCCGGCCACGTAGAGAAGATTGTAGACCACGTGGGAGGGGCTTAAGGCACTCTGGAGAAACTCAGACCCCGGGAATTTGGCGAGGCTGGCGATGGTGCTAGGAAAAATCAACAGGGAGGAGGCGAAAATGGGGGGGATGACCCCGGCGGTATTGACCTTGAGCGGGAGATGCGTGGACTGCCCCCCGTACACCCGTCGGCCCACTACCCGCTTGGCGTACTGTATCGGGATTCGGCGCTGTCCCCGATCCATGAAAATGATAAAAGCGACCTCTAACACCAT
>JAPLJL010000259.1 GCA_026388615.1 Pseudomonadota bacterium
GGCATCGATGACAGCCATCCCGACCTGGCCGGGAGAATAAAATACTGGGAGGACGTGAAAGGCACGCAAACCGACACGACACCTTCGACAATTTATTATTCACCCGATCCTTTTGATAAGAACGGCCACGGCACCCATGTCTCGGGGATTGTCGCCGGGGGCGGGGAGGCGGCCGGAGGGTCGACTGTTCCCGTTTCCTTTCCCAGCCTTTTCCCCTCCGAACAAGGCACGGGTTACATCGAGCCCATCCCGATTCACGCGGACTTGGCCCAGCGCCTCGAAGCCCGCCTCTGGGCGGAAAAACCGGGCGGGTATTATTTCACCTTGTATGATGGAAATTATAATACAAGTAACACGCCCCTTTTTGACGAGTCGATCATCGCCGATGGGGTGGATCAAAAGAGCGTAGACCTCCAGGGCGAGGGGGTTTATTACGCTGTTTTTTCCACCGATGACCAGGACAAATTCGAGAGCGCTGGAAGTTTTTACGTCGGCCAGATTATTCTCCCCTATGACAGCTACGATGACGGGTTCAACCTGGCGCGCGGGGTCGCGCCCGGCGCCGGGATCGCGGCTTTCAAAATTCTCGATGACGAAGGCAACGGGGACGCCATTGCCTTCATCCAGGCGCTCGAGTCGATCTCGAACCGGGCGGAGGCCCTGGGGATCGTGGCCGTCAACGCCAGTTTGACCTTCGATATCATTTCCCCCACCGTGGATACCACGGTGGAGAACCTGGTCGAGGGGGGAATCGCCTTCGTGACCGCCGCCGGGAATGACCGGGAAACAAATATCGGCTCGCCGGGGGCCACCCCGCTTTCGATCGCGGTGGGGGCGATGACCATCGCGGACAAGCTCGCCGATTATTCGAGCCCGGGGGGAAACCGGAAACCCATGAAGCCGGACGTGCTCGCCCCCGGGGGCGGAGGGCAGGACTTGAGCTATATTTTCTCCGCCGACACCAACGATTCCGATTCGACGGAAGACGCGAACAAAAATGTCAAATTTAATTCCGACCGCTTTCCCAACGATTACTGGGGCAAAATCGGCACCTCCCAGGCTTCCGCTTTTGTTTCCGGGCTGGTGGCCCTCCTGGCCGAGGCGAAGGGGACCTGGAGCTATGGGAGCCCGGAAGCCCCGATTTGGGCCAAGCAGTTGATCCTGATGACCGCCAGCGAGATCAACCAAGGCGAGATTGACGCTTACGTTCCCCCTCTGGGCCGGGCCGTTTCCCCGAAAGATAACCGGGAAGGCTACGGCCGGATTAATCCCGACGCTGCGCTGGAGGCGGCGACGCTGACCTACCTATTCGGGAATCAGGTCCAGGCTTTTCTGGGTGCGAAATACGGGGAGAAAAGGGTCTGGGCCCGCGCTTTGGAGTTGGACCGGGCTAACGAATATACCTTCACCTTGCAGAACCCGACCCGGGCGGATTTTGACCTGTATCTTTACGAAAGCGCCCCGGACGAGAACGGAGAGCCGGTGATCGCCGCTGACAGCGCCCAAAGCGGATTTGAAGATGAAAAAATCAACGGTTTTCGCCCGGATCAGAGCGGAAAATTTTATCTGGTGGTCAAACGTGTTTCCGGGTTTGGCCAATTCACCTTGAACCCCGAGACCCAGGTATATAAGAGCCCGGCGTGCGGGTGTGGAATCCTGCCGGTTTCCCGGGGCGATGGGGAACCGGATGGCCTGATCTTGCTGGCGGGCCTGGCGTTTTTTCTCGGGCCGATCCTCATTGTCAAACTGAGAGCAAGGCGCCGGGAGCAGGGCGCAGGGAGGAAAGGACAGGTCAAAGCTCAAAGGTGAAAGGTCAAAGGAAAGGCTCAGAGAATAAATAAAACGCAAAGCATAAAAAGATAGCTAGGCCCCTGAAAATAAAAATCCCCCCATACCCGAGAGGGCATGGGGGGATTTATTTTGGCAGGAAATCTCTACTTGATCTTGAATCCCACCATCTTTCCGACCATCAGGCCGGAAATCAGGCTGGCCGACTGGCCGCCCCCGGGGAAGGTGTAGGAGCCGGCCTGGTAGAGGTTCTTGACCGGTCCGGTGAAAAATAACCGACCCAGCAGGCTCTGCTTCGGGGTAGGAGCCCAGCCCATGAAGGCGCCCTTGTAGTTCAGGGTGTAGCGCTCCATCGTCATCGGCGAGCCGATCTCCATCACCTCGATGGATTTCCGGATGCCCGGGATCGTTTTTTCCGCGATGTCGATCATCCGGTCGCCCACCTGCTTCTTCAGGTCCTGGTAGGCGGTCCCGCCCGCGCCGGACTGCCAGCGGTCCTTCCAGTCATAGGGGGTGATCAGGGTGAGGACCACCACCGACTTGCCGGGCGGGGCGCAGGTGGGGTCGGTGTTTGAATAGAGGGCGATCCCGAGGGAGACATTATCCTCGATTTTCATGGCCAGGTTGTTTTTCCACTGGCCCTCGGCATCGTAATCCGGGTTGTAGAAGATCTCCCCGACCCCGCCCAGGCCGATCTTGGCCAGGTCCAGGTTCAGGCCCAGATATGCCTCGGTCACGGAGATGCCCGGCTCCATCGCCTTTATGCGTTTGACGAATTTGGGAGGGAGGTTCTGCTCCCCGACCAGGTTCATATAAGTCGAATAACCATTGGCGTTGGAGATAACGTAGTCGGCGTAGATTTTCTGCCCCTTTTCGGTCTCGACCCCGACGGCCCGGCCGTTCTCAATCAGGATCTTTTTCACCAGGGTGTTGAGGCGCACCTCCCCGCCCTTTTCCTTGATCACCTCGGCCAGGGCATTGGAGACGGACTGGGAGCCGCCCTGGAACTGGTAGGCCCCGTACTTGTGATAGCTGGACCACATGATCGCGAAATAGGCCCCGCTGGCCCGGGAGGCCGGGAGGCCCAGAAAATTGACCAGCTGGAAGACGGCGCTCTGGGCCTTGGGGTCCTGGATGTACCTGTCCCCGATCTCCTTGAGCGTGGCGTTGCGGTTTTTGATCAGGTCCCAGGCCATGAACGGGACGAAGGGATACTTGACCAGGCGAAGGAGGAGTGGCCCGTCCTGCAGCTTCTGGAGTTTCTCGGTGGCCGAGCCGATCGCGAGGAGTTCGTCAAAGAGCTTGTTGATCCCGTCCGCCGAACCGGGGAATTTTTCCCCCAGGACCTTCCGGTAGGCGGCGAGGTCGGAGGGGACGTCGATGGTCAGGTCGGGATATACCAGCCGGAGGATAGGCTCGAGCTTGATCGGCTTGACCCGGTCCCAGATCCCGAGCTTTTTCAGGGCACTCCGGGTGGCTCCGTTCTCGTCCAGGCCGTCCATCATGTGGAGGGAGACCTCGAAGCGGTAGTCGCCCCGCTCGAAGGCGGTCATGTATCCGCCGGGCTTGTCGTGCTGCTCCAGGACCAGGGCCTTGATGCCTTTCTGCGTCAGGGAGGCCCCGGCCCCCAGCCCGCCGGCCCCCGCCCCGATGATCACCACCGGCCATTTTTCCGCCCCGGGGGGAACGTTCTTGGCGCCCGGGGAGCCGCAGGAAATCACACCGGCGCAAACCAGGAACAGGGCGGCCAGGAAATGAATAAGATAATCCCGAAGTTCTTTCGGGGCTTTCCGAGGTGTTTTCATATTTCCTCCTTTGGAGTTGATCGTTAAGATCATTTATTGATTAAACTTATCACAAAATCAAAAAAATATTATACAATTTTATGGGTGAATTATGAATCTTTCTAATTTTATCCAGCGCGGCTCGTTTATTTCGGCGGGCCTGGCTCTCGGCCTGGCTGCTTTTGCCTGCGGGGGAGGAAAAAATCCCGCCGGGCCGGCTCAGATAACGATTCCTTCCTATCCCTTCGAGCCCAACGAAGTCCTGGTGGTCGACGCGGCGCAGATTGCCGACGTCGCTTCCGCCTATTGCCGTGGCCAGGGGCAGTCGGCGGCCGGTGAGGATTTCTGGCTCGGATACCTGCCTCTCGAAGCGATTGACGATCTCGGGGCGGAGGAAATTACTCCGGAAGCGGCGCGGGCCAGGCTGGGAAGCCTGTATCTTTCCGGGTTTTTTGGCGGGGTGTGGCTGCGGGATAATTACTTCTTTCCCGGGGGCGCCACCCAAACCTCCACCCCCGCGGATTTCCCGGGCGAGGAAATGATTTTCGGGATCCTGGCCCGGAGCGGGGCGGGGCTCCTGGCGGCTGCCGAGGACGGCGACCGGGAAGAGGTTTTTGCCACTGCCCGGGCCATCCTGCCTTTTTTCCTGATCCTGTATGGCTATAACCAGGGTTATTACGAGACGCTCAGCGCTTATCCTCCGGCGGGATATACGCCTGCGGAAGAGGGGCTCAAGTGCCGGGGTTTTCTCGATTGCGAGGATTCCACGGTCGAACTTTCTGTTCTCGACCGCTACCGGCCGGCGCGGGAAAAACTCGATAATCCGGACACGCCCGATTGGGAGGAGCTTTCCCGCCTGGCCCGGAAGTGGGGAGAGGAGGCCACCCAGGTGGGAGGCGGTGTCTGGGAGAGCTTTCTCTCGGGTTCGGGGATGGAGCCCGGGACCTACCGGCGGGTGGAACGGCTTTCCTCCGGTTACCTTCTGGTCGCGGAGGCAGCCGTCTTCGCCGTGGCCACCGGCCTGGCGGAGAAAGACCCCGTCCGGGCGCGGGCGGGGATCAGGCTCGCGGCCGGACTCCTGGTCTGGTCGGGGAGTTATTTTTACGGGCTGCTTTCCGGCGGCGCCTACGCGGAGAGCTTTCCGGGGTTAAACTGTCCAGGGAGTTGATAGTTGAAGTTGAAGGATTAATAGAAGAATAGAAACTGAGGCCACCTGAGGGAAAAAAATGGAAATTAATACCGCGAACTTAAACCTGGAGCAGTACCGGATCGGGGTGACCCTGAAAGACGGTTCCTCCATCCTTTTCCGGCCCATCCGGAAGGATGATGAAGAGAGGCTGATCAATTTTGTCTCCCGGCTCTCTACCAATTCGGTTTATCTCCGCTTTCAGCGGGCGATGGACCGTTTGAGCCGGGAGGACGCCCGGCAGTTATGCAATGTTGATTACGAGAATACCTTTGCCCTGGCCGCGGTGCACGGGGAAGGCGAGGAGGAAAAGATCGTAGCTGTCGGCCGTTACGCCCGTCTGGAAAAAAGCAGCACGGCTGACGTGGCGTTTACCGTAGAGGATAAATACCAGGGCCGGGGCATCGGCACCCGTCTCCTGGAACAATTGGCCCAGATTGCCCGCGGCCAAGGGATCCGGCGCTTTGATGGCCTGATCCTCGGGCGGAACCGGGAGATGATCAAGCTTTTGCAGGATAGCGGCTTCCACGTGGAGACGGAGCTCGAGCAGGGCATCTACCACATGGTGATGGATATTGCCCCCACCCCCCTGGCGGAGGAGAATTATGCGAACCGCGAGAAGGCCGCGGCCCTGGCCGCCCTCCGGGTTTTCCTCAAGCCCAATTCC
>JAPLJL010000407.1 GCA_026388615.1 Pseudomonadota bacterium
GATCGAGCCGGCCCGCCGTTTCGTCCTGGAGGCAATCCGGAGGGGTAAGTCGGTGGTGACCGCGAACAAAGCCCTGCTGGCCACCGCAGGCGATGAGATTTTCCGCGCCGCCGAGAAAAACCGGGTCAGCGTCGGTTTCGAAGCCAGCGTGGGAGGGGGGATTCCGATCATCCGGGCGCTCCGCGAGGCCTATGCCGGGGATAAGATCCGCTCTCTGCTGGGGATCATCAACGGGACTTCCAATTATATCCTCTCGAAAATGACGGACGAGGGGAGCAGGTTTGAACACGTGCTCAAGCGGGCCCAGGAAAAGGGCTACGCGGAGGCGGACCCGACCCTGGACGTGGAAGGGATTGACGCCGCGCACAAGCTGGCGATCCTGATCACCCTGGCTTTCGGGGTGAGGATCAAGCTGAATCAAATATATACCGAAGGGATTACCAGGATCAGCCCCCTGGACGTGGAATTCGCCCGGGAATTCGGTTACCGGATCAAACTGCTGGCCATCGCCAAGGACCAGGGGCAAAAGGGGATCGAGGCCCGGGTGCATCCCACCCTGATCCGGGCGGATAGCCTGCTGGCCGATGTCAAGGATGTTTTTAACGCGATTTACGTGGTGGGGGAGGCCCTGGGCCCGAACCTGCTCTACGGCCGGGGCGCCGGGATGATGCCCACCGCCACCGCGGTTTTGTCCGACCTGATCAGCATCGCCCGGCAAAAACTTTCGGGGGTGAACGAGGGGATCCCGGGACGGTCTTGGCCCGAGGCGCAGATTAAAGTCGTCCGGGTCCGGGACATCAAGGAGATCCTCATGGGCTATTACCTGAGGTTTTCCGTGGTGGACCGCCCCGGGGTGCTGGCCCGGATTACCGGGGTGCTGGGCCGGCATAACATCAGCATCGCTTCGTTTCTCCAGAGAGGGAGAATGGCCGGTGCCAAGGTGCCGATCTTTCTCCTGACCCATGAAGCCCTGGAGAAAAACCTGAGAGCGGCGATCGCGGTCATCGACCGGATGGACGTGGTCCGGGATCCCACCTGTTTTATCCGGATCGAAAAAAATCTGGAATAAAAATCAATTGCCGGTTGCAAGTATCCGGTGGCCGAATTACAGGAAAAAAATGGTGGTTGGGTGGTTAGGTAGCTGGAAAAGCCAGGGGCGGCTTCCCTCCGCCGCCTTTTTACGCGGATAGGATTTCTTTAATAAAGCTCCTTTAATAATAATTCAGCGCGTTTTTCCTAATCCCGGCATTATGATATTAAATTGACTGATTTAAATCGGTCATTATTTAAAGATGAAATACCTGGTTTTACATGGTGACGGCATGGGCGATTATGCCGTGAAAGAACTGGGCGGGCGGACGCCGCTCCAGGCCGCCCGGACCCCGGCCATGAACTTCCTGGCGGAAAGGGGAACCCTGGGGATGGTCCGGACCATTCCTCCCGGTTTTCCCCCGGGAAGCGACGTGGGCAGTCTTTCCCTGATGGGATATGATCCCCGCAAGTATTACACCGGAAGGTCACCTCTGGAGGCAGCTGCGCTCGGAGTGTTTCTTTCTCCGGAGGAAACCGCTTTCCGGACCAACCTGGTCTTTCTCTCCGGAAAGAAACCGGCTTCGGTTCTATCCGGGGAAAAATTCGTTGATCTGATCATGGGGGATTTTTCCGCCGGGCATATCCCGTCCGAAGAGGGAAAAGACCTCATCCTGACCGTCAACCAGAAACTGGGGGAACCCCGGATCCGCTTTTTCCCGGGCACCAGTTACCGGAATCTGCTGGTGGTCCAGGGGTCTTTTCCGGGCCTGACCACCGTTCCTCCTCATGATATAACGGCAAAAAGGATCGGGGATTATCTGCCTCGGGGGAACGGGAGCGAGTGGCTGGAGCCGATGATGGAAAAATCGCTGAAAATCCTGGCCGAGCATCCGGTCAACATCAAAAGAAGGTCTCAGGGCCAGACTCCCGCCAACTGCATCTGGATCTGGGGACAGGGAACC
>JAPLJL010000384.1 GCA_026388615.1 Pseudomonadota bacterium
TCAGGCTTTAGGAGCATAGCGCAAAGAGCATAGGGCAGAGAGTGAAGAACGAAGAGAAAATAAATAAGACATCGGAATAATGGCAAAGAAGCAAACGAAAAAGGAAACGCCGCTCAGGATCGAGCCGCAGCCGCAGAACCCGATTGAAAGCCTGATCCGGGTGGAATGCCTGCCCCATATGTGGTGCCCGGGCTGCGGGATCGGGATCTCGATGGGGGCTTTTGCCCGGGCGGTGCTGGAGAGCGGCATCGACCAGAATTTACTCTCGGTGGTTTCCGGGATCGGCTGCACCGGCCGGGTCGCCGGGTATCTCCGCCTGGATTCGTTCCATACCACCCATGGCCGGGCCATTCCCTTCGCCACCGGTCTCAAACTGGCCAATCCCAAGCTCAAGGTGGTGGTTTACTCGGGCGATGGGGACCTGACCTCGATCGGCGGCAACCACCTGATCCATGCGGCCCGGAGGAATGTGGACCTCACCGTGATCCTGGTCAATAACCTGAATTACGGGATGACCGGCGGACAGTTCGGGCCGACCACCCCGCACGAGGCTTTCGGGACCACCGCCCCCTACGGCAACTACGAATACCCGTTGAACCTGCCCTACCTGATGGATGTCTGCGGGGCCAACTACGTGGCCCGCTGGACCGTTTACCATGTCCGCCAGCTGACCCGGGCGATGATCGAAGCCATGAACAAGGACGGTTTGAGCTTCATCGAGGTGATCAGCCCCTGCCCGGAGCTTTACCTGCGCCGGAACCGGCTGGGGGACGCCCTGAAGGAGATGATATACCTGAAGGAAAACACCCGGATCCAGAACGGCGCCGAAACCCGGTTGGTGGGGATCGAGCAGAAACGCCAGGAAATCATCGTCGGGAAATTCGTGGACCGGGAACGGCCCGGATATATCCAGGCCATGGACGAGCATCTCGGGAAGGCGATGGGGGCCCGCTACCAGCGGCCTTCGTTCTGGGAAAAGTAGGAATTCATCCGGAGAGGGAATGCCCAAGCTATTAAAAAAGGTAAAGCTGGAAAACCCGCAGATCGAGATCCGGCTCAGCGGGTTTGGAGGCCAGGGCGTGATTATGTCCGGGTTTATCATCGGCCGGGCCGCGGCGCTCTACGAAGGGAAGCAGACGGTTTTGACCCAGAGTTTCGGGCCGGAGGCCCGGGGCGGCTCCTGCAGTGTCCAGGTGATCATCTCCGATAACCGGATCGATTACCCCTACGTGGCCCAACCCCGGATCCAGGTCTGCATGTCCGACGAGGCCTACCGCAAGTACGGCGGCTACCTGGGGCCCCATGCCCTGCTCCTTTACGAGGAGGATATTGTCCGGGTCAACAAGGATGAAGTCGCTTCCTGGGGTAACCGGGCCCTGGGCATCCCGGCCACCCGGCTGGCCGAGGAGTTGGGCAAGCGTCTGGTGGTCAATATCGTGATGGTGGGTTTTTTCTCCGCCGTGACCGAATATCTGGACCCGGAGTCGGCCCGGAAGGCGATCCAGGACCTGGTGCCCAAGGGGACAGAGGAACTGAACTTCAAGGCCTTTGAGCAGGGATACAAATACGGGAAGAAAATGCTTTCCCGGATCAAATAGATTGGAAATATCCCAAAACCCGCCGAAACAAAGGAATCACCCGCGATAAAGTCTAAATTCAGGCCGGATTTTTCAGCAGATCCAAGAAGGAAGGAAAAATGGAGCAGACTTTGATTTTGATTAAGCCGGATGGAGTCAAGAAACATCTGATCGGGGAAATCATCAAGCGTTTCGAGAGCAACGGCCTGGATATTCGGGCCATCAAGCTGGTTCGGATCAACCGGTCACAGGCGGAAGGATTTTACCAGGTTCACAAGGAGCAGCCCTTTTTCGAGGAACTGGTCCAGTTCATGACCTCCGGCCCCATTATCGCCTGTGTGCTGGAGGGGGAGAGGGCGATCACCCGGGTGCGGCAGATCATGGGAACCACCGATCCCAAGAAGGCGGAGAAGGGCACAATCCGGAACGAATTCGCGGATTCCATCCGGTATAACATTATCCACGGCTCTGATTCGAAAGCTTCGGCCGACTACGAGATTCCCAACTTCTTCAACCGGTTGGAGATCATCGGAATCCAGGCCGGGTAATTCAAACATAAATCAGTTTCGCCTGCCCGAGCCGACCGCTCGGGTCGGCCAGGGAGTTTCGAGTTTCTGGTTTCGGGTTGTTTTTCTCGAAAGTTATTCCCGGCCCGCCCAAATTGGAAAATGATTCTTGGTGGTCAAAGTAATAAGAAAATTGATCTTGAGATCGCTACGCCCTGAATTCAGGCCCTTTCGCAGAGCTCAGGGTTTCAGCTCACCGCGATGACAAAATAATTGTCATTGCGAGGAGCGCAAGCGACGAAGCAATCTCGATTTTCAAAAACCGTGGTTTGAATAGATAGCTATTTAATGAAGAGGAATTTAATGAAAAGCGGGAAAGCAACCAAATCTGTTTCGGTTGGTAAAAAAAGCGATAAGATTTTCGAGGCCGGAACCATCGGGGTGATCGGAGGGGTGGGGCTTTATGAGATGCCCGGACTTTCCGACATCCGGGAGGTCAAGGTCAAGACTCCTTTCGGGGAGCCCTCCGACCCGTTCCTGGTCGGACGGATGGGAGGCCGGCGCCTGGCCTTCCTGGCCCGCCACGGCCGCGGCCACCGGATCCCGCCCGGGGACATCAATTTCCGCGCCAATATCTTCGGCTTCAAGCTTCTCGGCACCGAGCGGATCTTCTCGGTCAGCGCGGTAGGGAGCATGCGCGAGGAGATCCATCCCGGCGATATCGTTCTGCCCGACCAGTTTTTCGACCGGACCGCCGCCAGGCCTCGCACCTTTTTCTCCCGTGAGATTGTCGCCCATGTGGCCCTAGCCCACCCGGTCTGCCCGGTCATGGCCGGGATCCTGGCCCGGGTCGGCGAAGAAAAGGGCTTCCGTTTACACCGGCAGGGAACCTACATCTGTATCGAGGGGCCGCAGTTTTCCACCCGGGCGGAATCCGACATCTATCGCCAGTGGGGGGTCTCGGTGATTGGGATGACCAACCTCCCAGAGGCCCGCCTCGCCCGCGAGGCCGAGATCTGCTACGCCACGGTGGCGATGGTCACCGACTACGACTGCTGGAACGAGCGGGAAGGCGAGGTCGAGATCGAGGATGTGATCAAGGTGATGAAGGCCACGATCGGCAAGGCCAAGGAAATGATCGCGGGCGCCGTCCCCCATCTGCCGGAAGCGAGGAATTGCGTCTGCAGCCAGGCCCTCAAGGACGCCATCGTCACCGACCCGAAGGCGATCCCCGCGCGGGTGAAAAAGATGCTCGCCCCCATCCTCAAAGGAGTCATAAAATAAATTGACGATTGACGATTAAAATTCCCGTTTTTTGTCATTCCCGTGGAAACGGGAATCCATCTTTAAAAGCCGCGGCCTTTAGGCCGCGTTGTCCCAAAAATCCCGCGGGTGTTTTAAAATACTATGTAGTTGCCCGATTTATCGGGCGATTTTAAAACCGCCGATGAATCGGCAAACTACGAAACACTAAACCCGAAACTCGAAACTAAAAATGGCGCCTTTCGACAATAATGTTTTCGAATCCGTCATCGGCCTCGAGGTCCACGCCCAGCTCCTGACCCAGTCTAAAATCTTCTGCGGATGCTCGACCCGGTTCGGGGACCAGCCGAACAGCCATACCTGCCCGGTCTGTCTGGGGATGCCCGGAGTCCTGCCGGTGATCAACCGGAAGGTGGTGGAATTCGCGATCATGACCTCCCTGGCCCTGCATTGCGAGGAAATCCCCCCCCGCTCGATCTTCGCCCGGAAGAACTATTTTTACACCGACCTGCCCAAGGGCTACCAGATCTCCCAGTATGAATCGCCCCTGGCGCTCCGGGGCTGTCTCGAGATCCCCGCGGGTGAGAACCGGCTTCGGAAGATCGGGATCACCCGGATCCATCTGGAGGAGGACGCCGGAAAGCTCGTGCACGGTGAAGGCACGGAATCCGGATCCAGCTTCGTGGACTTGAACCGCGCCGGGGTGCCCCTGATGGAGATTGTCTCGGAGCCGGATCTCCGGACCCCGGAGGAGGCCGGGGATTATCTTCGCCGCCTGGCCGCCATCCTGGTTTACCTGGGGGTCTGCGACGGGAAAATGGAGGAGGGTTCCCTGCGCTGCGACGCTAACGTCTCCATCCGCCGCCGCGGTGAAACCGCCTTGGGGGTCAAAACCGAGCTCAAGAACATGAACTCCTTCAAGAACGTGGAGAAAGCTCTGGCCAAGGAGATCGAAAGGCAGATTGAGCTTGTCTCGGAGGGGAAAAAGGTAATCCAGGAAACCCTGCTCTGGGATCCCGATAACGAAGTCACCCTGCCGATGCGGAGCAAGGAAGAGGC
>JAPLJL010000295.1 GCA_026388615.1 Pseudomonadota bacterium
GGCCTGCTGCAATATTTCCATTTTTCCTATTTGCCCCAGGACCAATACGGAGAGGAGGACCCGGCCTCTTTCATCGGGCTCTCCAACTTCACCGCGGAATACCTGCTCACGGTCCTCCCCTGCCTGGTGGGTTTGATCTTCCGGAAACTGGCGACAAAAAATCCTTTTTCGCGCCGCCAGATCGCGGTTATCCTCGTCTCCCTGCTGGCCATGCTCCTTTTCCAGGTCACTTCCGAGGACCTGACTGTCTCCGAAGTCGCGGCGATTTTCCTGATTCTGCTGGTTGGATTCCTTCCCCTCCTCCTGGGTGATTACCGCCTGGATGTTCTCGCCATCACGATCTGGATCGCCGCCATCCTCACCTATTTCATGGCCTCTAAATACCGGGCCGGTTATGTCTCGATCATTTTCCAGATCATTTTCCTCCCCGCCCTTTTCTTCTGGTGGTGGCGCGGGAAGAAGTTTTCCCTGCCCTGGAAGAAGATCGGGATCGGGGTGGCGGCCCTTCTGGTCCTGTTCACCCTGGCCCTGAAATTCAGCGAACCGGGAAAGGTGGCGGTCCGGAAATTCGAACAGATCACCCATTTTAACGATGCCTCCATCCAATTCCGCCTCAACACCTGGCCGATCTGCCTGAAAATCTGGGCCGCTCATCCCATCCTGGGAGCGGGGGTGGGAAATATTCAGGTCATTTTCTCCGAGTTTCAGAACCGGGAGCTCGAAAACATGACCCTGGAGGCCAACACCCGGGTCATTGACATCCACAACGACTATATCCAGACCCTGGTGGAAACCGGCCTGCTGGGCGGATTGTCCCTGCTCGCCCTGCTCGCAGCCCTGGCTTACCTGGCGGTCTTTCTCCTCCGGAGGATCGAAGAAAAAGAACGTTTCTGGCTCTTCGCCGGGGCCCTGGGCGGCATCGGCGGCCTCCTGGTCGACGTGATCTTCAGCTTCGGGCTCAGGCTGCCGGCCCCCTCCATGAATTTCTGGGCCCTGATAACGGTCCTGGAATTAATGCTTCTCCTTCCGTTTTGCCGGATTCGGGCGGGTGATCGTTCCCCTGATCCTAGTCGCCGCCCTGGTCGGTGAAGGGCTGACGATGAACTACTCCTACCGCTCGGTTTTTGCCGATCTTTATTACCGGCAGGGCCAGGCACTCAAGCGCCTGGATCGTTTCGACGATGCCCTGGCGGCTTTCAAACGCTCCATCCAGCTGATCCCCCACGAGGAACGCGCCTATTTCGACCGTTTCATCTGTTACATGAAACTCAACGACGACGAAAAAGCCATCAAGGATCTGGAGCAGGTCAACAAGTTGATGCCCTATTTCGGGCCCGCCCACCGCCACCTGGGCATGCTCCTGGCCCGCAACAACCGGGACTCTCAGGCCACGAAGGAATACGAAACCGCCTTGCGGCTCATGCCCACGCAGAAATCCTCGATCAATCCCCCGCTCTTTTTCCTTTACGTCCGGAACGGGCTCTACGCCAAGGCGGTGGAAGTGGGCGACCCGATCAAATCGCTCCATGAGGATGACACCAATTTCCTCTTCGGCCTGGGCAACGCCTATGTCAACGTGAAAAGATATCAGGACGCGAAAAATGCTTACCAAAAAGTCATCGAATTGAGCCCCGGAATGAACCTGGCCCGGACCAATCTCGCGGTCACCCTGCTCAATTTAGGGGAGATCGACGAAGCCCTCCGGGAGCTCAAGCTGGCCCAGAAGACCGAACCGGCCTCCGGACCGGTCTGGTATAACCTGGCGATTGCGCATAGTTACAAGAAGGAAATCCCGGCGGCCCGGAAGGCCCTGGAAAAAGCTATTTCCCTGAACCCCAGCTACCGCCAGATGGCGGCTCAGGATCCCACCCTCAAGACATTGATCAGCCAGTAAATTCAGTAGGCAGTAAGCAGAAGCCAGAAAAACCGCAGCAGCAAGCTGCTGCACTCCAAACGAAAAAATTAAAACCCTGGATTCCGGCTGCCACCTTCGCCGAGGCTTCGGCGCCCAGGTCCGCCGGAATGACAGAAACTAAGCATCGGCCCTTCGACTGCGCTCGGGGCCTGCAGGGCAGGCAGGACAGGTCGGCTCAGGATGACGCTCTTAATAACTGCAGAATGAAAATCCTTCTCCGTCGCCCTTTCTACAAAGGGGAAAAATAAAAGCCGCGGAACGCGGCAAACCTATTTCCTGCTCTGCTTTTGCTGCTTACTGCTTAGTGCTTACTGCCTACTTACTGTGATTAAAGTCCAGTCTCGCTAATTAAAAATTTATTTAGATACTAAAAGCGGTAATTCTTGGGGATGACCACGATGCCCTTGTCCGAAATGTGGAAGCGGGCTTCATCCGCATTCCGATCAAAACCGATCCGGGCCCCGGCAGGAATTTCCACTTCCTTGTCGATAATGGCCCGCTGGATCTGGCAGTGGCGGCCGACCTCCACGCCTTCCATCAGGATCGAATCCGTGACCCAGGCGTAGGAGTTGATCCGGACCCGCGGGAAGAGGATGCAGCGGTTGATCCGGCCCCCGCTGACAATACACCCCTCCGCCACCACCGAATCGGTGGCGATCCCGATCCGGTCGGCTTCACCGCCGGCGAAAACAAACTTGGCCGGCGGGTAAGCGGGGTAAAAGCTGCGGATCGGCCACTGGTAATTGTAAAGATTGAGGCGGGGGAGAACCGAGGCCAGATCCATGTTGGCCTGAAAATAGGAATCCAGATCCCCCACGTCCCGCCAGTATCCCCTTTCCGTTTCCTCCATCCCGGGGATCTCGTTGCGGCTGAAATCGTAAACAAAAATCCGGTAGCGCCCGAGCATCCCGGGGATGATGTTCCGGCCGAAATCATGGTCGGTTTCCAGCTGGGCGTCCGGGGTGATTTCCTGGATCAGCGGGTCCCGCTTGAAGATGTAATTCCCCATCGAGGCCAGGGCCCGTCCGGGATCCCCGGGCATGGGCTTGGGATTCGCGGGTTTTTCCGCGAAACCCATCATCCGCCCTTCTTCGTCCACTTCGATGATCCCGAAGTTGGAGGCCTCCGAGATCGGCACCGGGATGGCCGCCACGGTCAGGTCGGCGTTCTTCTCCCGGTGAAACTCGAGCATCTGGCGGATGTTCATTTTATAGATATGATCGCCCCCGAAGACCAGAACCTCGTTCGGGTTTTCATCCCGGACAAGATTCAGGTTCTGGAAAACTGCGTCCGCCGTGCCCCGGTACCAGAAACGCCCCACCTGCATCTGGGCCGGGACCATGTCTACATAGTGCCCCAGATGCGCGGAAAGCTGCCAGGCCATCGAGATATGGCGAATCAGGGAATTGGATTTGAACTGGGTGAGAACCTTGATCTTGAAAAAGCCGGAATTGATCAGGTTGGAGAGGACAAAATCAATGATCCGATACCGCCCACCGAACGGGACGGCCGGTTTGGCCCGATCCGCAGTCAGGGGGTGGAGCCTGGTGCCTTCCCCCCCGGCCAGCACCATCGCGAGGACATTGGCCATTTGCTAAGACCGTTCCTTGACCTCTTCCTCGGTTTTGCAGTTAATGCAGAGGGTGGTCACCGGCCGGACCCGGAGGCGTTCCTCCGAGATCCCCCCCCCGCAGGATTCGCACAGGCCGAATTTTCCTTCGTCGATCCTTTTCATCGCCTCATCGATTTTCTGGATCAACTTTCTCTCCCGGTCTCGGATCCGGAGCAGAAAGTTGCGATCGCATTCGAGCGCGGCCCGATCGGTCGGATCGGGAAATCCCTCGCTCTCGGTCGACATCCCGGTGACCGTCCCGGCCGCTTCCTTGAGCAGGCTTTGCTTCCAGCCTAAAAGCAACAGGCGAAACTCATCAAGTTTTTCTGGACTCATATATCTCCAATTTTATTGCATTACCAGGCGAAAGGGAAGGTAATTCTTATGAAAAGAAAATTTCTAATTTCTAATGACTAATTTCTAATAAATATTTCCGTCATTCCCGCGCAAGCGGGAATCCAGTTTCTTCCGCAAACCCCTGGATCCCTGCTTTCGCAGGGATGACGTGGGTAATCAGGCATTTATTAGACATTAGTCATTTTCTGTTTTTTTTCATTTGGAATTAATCATTGGTGTTTGGTTAGACATTAGAAATTAGACATTAGACATTTATAATCTCATCTTCTCCAGCTTCTCTTCGTCGATCGCCTGCGTGACCGTGAAAATCTTCTCCGCCCCGCCCGGCAGGATTTCCCGGATCTCCGCCCCGGCTTCCGGGGGTTTCCCGTAGCGGTAAATAATCCCTCCGGCCAATTCCCGGATCTCCGGGGAATTTTTTCCCCGCACGCAGATCTCCGGCCCGGGAAAATTATCCGGCAGGAAAAAAGGCCGGCGGCCCAGGTTATAGGCCCGGAGAATGACATTTTCCTGGTGGTTCCGTCCGACAATCAGTTTGGTTTCCGGGTCAACCCGGAAATGCCGGCCCCGCTTCAAGAGCTTCACCTCCCCCAGCTCCAGCGGCTTTTTCTGTTCCAGCAGGTCGGAAAGCCGGACACAGAAGTTCGGATCGGTCAAAAGGCATCCCCCCGCCGGGGAGGTAAACGCCTGCAATCCCAGTTCCCGGGCCAGGCCGAGCTGCGGCTGGCGTTCCCGGCCGGACCAGGGGAAAAGCTTTTCCCGGTCCACGATCCCTTCTTTCTCCGGGAGCGTGGGCCGGAGGCAGCGGGCGGAAAGCGGCCTCAGGACCAGGCCGGTAAGCCCGGCCTCCCGGTCCATCATCGAAAGGATCTCGCGTCTCTGCGACATCGGCCGCTGGCCCAGGACCTCGCCGCTCACGATGAAAGACGCCCCGGATTCCGCCATCATGGCCTGGGCTTCCCGGAACTCGAGCAGGCGGCAGTCGATGCAGGGATTGAGGTTGGCCCCGTGCCCGAACCGCGGGTTTTCCACCAGCCGGAGCATCTCCTCCCCCCGGGAGACGATTTTCAGGGGAATCCCGATTTCCCGGCAAACCTCGCGGGCGGGAAAATGCCCCGGAGACATCGCCAGGAAGGGATGGAGGAGATGAAGGCCGATCAGCTCGACGCCCTGGCCTTGAAGAATCTTTGCCGCCAGGGCGCTGTCCAGCCCTCCCGAAATCAGAACAATCGCCCGCTTCTCCATTGTTTTTATCTATGATAAATTAAACCCGGCTTTTATGACAAAAACCAGTCAAGCTCCGGGAGGGGATAAATCCCTCAACCTTTTTTCGCCCCCCGCTTCCTCCGCCCCGCTGGCGGACCGGATGCGGCCGAAAAATATCCAGGAATTCGTGGGGCAGGAGCACCTGCTGGCCCCGGGGCGTTTCCT
>JAPLJL010000148.1 GCA_026388615.1 Pseudomonadota bacterium
GCCGGATTCGGATTTTACCGGGGCGGCGAATTCCCCGAACTCCAGGCCCGGTTCCAGCTCCTGCCAGGCGGAAGGAGGGGGGGAAGAAGGCGCGGGACTTTCGGCGGGGGCGGCGGAAAGGGGAGAGAAAAAAAACAGAACAAGGGTCAGGAGCGGGACGGGAGTCAATCGAATTGAATCTTGGATCGTCATTAGCATAAAATAAAAGGTATCAGAGGATATTTCCGGTTTTCTAGGATATTTTCACTTTGGACTGCATCGGCTTGCCGATGCATCGCATTAGCGAGCTAATGCACTCCATAAAAAAGAAGAACATGAAACAAAAATTGGAAATATCCTCTATTAAGACTATTATCCGGGGTTTCATTTAATCCTGCAATGAAAAGAATCTATTTTTGGTTTCGAAAAAATCGCTGGACCGTGATCCCGGGAATGGCCATGGTGGGGGTGGCGGTCTTGGCCGTTTTCTCCTGTGGCGAGGGGAAAAAGATTAATACCGACTCGGATCCGGACATCTTTGACCTGGCCTTATGGAAAAATCCCCCGGCGCAATTCCGGCCCTGTTTCCGCTGGTGGTGGCCGGGCGGAAGCGTCAGCGAGGATGAACTCCGGCGGGAGCTCAAGCTTTTCCGGGACCAGGGCTTTGGCTGCGTAGAGATCCAGCCCTTCGCCTACGGCCTGACCCCGGTGGATCTGGCCTCCGATCCCGAGATCAAAACCGTCGGGTCCGATTCCTTCTTCCGAAAGGTCGGGGCCGCTTGCCGGATCGCCCGGGAACTGGGCTTGACCGTGGATCTCACCTTCGGAAGCAGCTGGCCTTCGGGGGGGCCGTTTATCCGGGAGGGTCGGGAACGCCAGCTTCTGATCTCTTCCCGGGATCTCTCCGGGCCGGTTTTTTACACGGGCCCGGTGCCCCCGGTGATTAAACCCAAATACCAGGGGGTCCTCGAACTGATGATGAATGCCATGGCTCCCTTTACCGGAGAGGCGGAGCTGGTGGCGGTGGCCGCGGCCCGGGTAGTGGATCCCGGCCGGGTGCCGGTCGAGATCGGGGAAATGATGGATCTTTCCGGCTCGCTTTCCGGTTCCCAATTGAGCTGGAGCGTGCCCGCGGGGGACTGGATCCTTTTCGCCTTTTACGAAAACGGTACCGGGCAGCTGGTGATTAACCCGGCGTATCCAGAAACGCTGACCGAGGCCCTGATTCTCGATCATCTCGACCGGCGCGGACTCGAAGAAATGATCACGGGATTCGGGGAACCGCTCGTCGCCCACCTGGAGGATTATCTCGGGAATACCCTGCAGTCGGTTTTTGTGGACAGCTTTGAGCTCGTAGGCGAACTGCCTTGGACTGCCGGATTTCTGGATATCTTCGCGACTCGAATCGGGTATGACTTGAGACCTTATCTGCCCCTCCTGTTCCGGGAATACGGAGAGGTCAAGTGGCTGGAGGCGGCCGGGCCGAGTTCCAATCTGTATTCCGCAGGTGCCGTCGGAGAAAGGGTGCGCGAGGATTACGAAAAGGCCCGCGGCGAGTTGTTCCGGGACCGGTTTGTCCTTCCGTTCCTCGAGTGGGCTCACGCCCACAATCTCCAGGTCAGGCTGCAGAACCACGGCGGCTTTGAGGATTTTCTGGAAGGATATGAGCTGGTGGACATCCCGGAAAGTGAGGGCCTTTACGCCGGGGGAAGTTATGATTTTCTCAAGCTGGCCTCCTCGGCCGCTCATACCGCCGGGAAGCGGTATGCTTCCTCTGAAACCTTCGTGGCCATGGTCCAGGATTCCCGGGGCCTGACCCGGGATGATTTCTACCTGCTGGCCGGGAGGGCCCTATCCGCGGGGATCAATAAAATCATCCATCACGGGTTTCCTTATCTTTATCACCGGCGGGACGGCTCCCGCTGGTTTCCCTTTGACGGCGCCTACGCCCCCACCCTGGGAATGAGTTCCACCTTTTCGAGCTGCAGCGACGAGACCCACCCGGTCTGGACGGATTTCCCCGGCCTGAACGCCTATATCGCCCGGTTGGCCTATGCTTTTTCCCGGGGAAAACCCCGGTCTGAAATCGCCTGGTTGTACCCGGAACGGGCTTTCCCGGATCTGATTGCGACCAGCTCCCAGGGGTTTTCCGCCGGCCAGGGCGACTCTCCGGTCACCGCCGCGCTCAAGGTGGCCGGCCTGACCTACGACCGGGTCAACCGCGACCGTTTGACCGGTGCGGTCACGGCCAATGGACGGCTGAAAATCGGCGCCGCCGAGTATTCCGGCCTCCTGGTTACGGATCTGAAAACCGCTTCCCCGGAACTTCTGGAAACCATGGAGGCAGTCAGCCGGGCGGGAATACCCGTGGTCGTACTGGGAGGTCTGCCCGCCCGGGCCCCGGGCTGGGGGAACCACGAAGCCTGTGATCACGAGGTCGCGGTCATCGCCGGGCGCCTGGCGGAGGAGGTGACGGAAGTTGCCGCGCCGGATGAACTGGGAGGAGTATTTTCCTCCGCGGGAGTTTCTTCCCCGGTCCTGACCGCGGAGGGGAGGCTTCCGTTCCTGCTTAACCGGCGGGTGCTCCGGGAGGGGGAAATCCTTTTGCTCTTTAATGAAAGCAACCAGGACCTGGCCGAAAATATTACCTTGGCTATCCCCGGCCGGAAAGCCAGCATTCTCGATCCCCAGTCCGGGGAGAAGGCCGGAGAGCACACGGAAAAGGATTCCCTCGGGCATTTTTCTTTCCAGATCCGGATTCCTTCCCGGCGGGCGGTGGTGATCTGGGTGGAAAAATAGTAGGAGAGAGCGCGGAGCAGGGAGCCGGGAGTTGTTTCCATCCTTGATTTTCGGCTTTTGCTCTTTGCACCCTGCGCCATGCCCCCTGCCACTGGCGATACGCAGCTTGACTTCTAAAGGTGGTAGGGGAAAATAAGAACAGATTCAAGGGGATTGAAACCGGGTCGCAGCGAGGAAAAAATTTCTTGTTCAGGAGCTGGGAAAAATGAAGAGTGAAAAGTTTTTTTCCGGCACCCGGCCGGGGGAAAAATTGAAGATCGGGAATCTCACCGTCGAGCTTCCCATCCTCTACCTGCGGGACGACCTTCTGACCGCCTTCTTTACCTGCAGCCTGAAGAGGGTGAAAGAAATCCTGCCCAGCGAGAAGCTTAAACCGGTCAGCCTCGGGCTGGGCCGGGCCGTGGTCGGGATCGGCTGTTTTAATTATATTGACACCAGCATCGGGTCTTACGGCGAGGTGGGTGTGATCATCCCGGTGGTGCACAACCGACCCTGCCCCCCGGTTTTCCCCCTGCTCCTGGAGGCCAATTACCCGAGCCTGGGGTTCCTGGTCATGCATCTCCCGGTCACCGCCCTGGCGGCCCGAAACGCCGGCCGGGGAATCTGGGGATATACCAAATTCACCACCGAGATGAATTTTGAAATCACCCCGGAAGCCGGTACCTGCGAGATGAGCGAGGGAGGGAAGAATATTCTCCGGCTGACCGTCAAGAAAAGAGGCATGGTCCGGCGCGATAACCGGCCGCTGGTGACCTATTCCGTTTTAAACCGGGACCTTATTTACACCAATATTCCCACCCGGGCGATTTATCTGACCAGCGTGGTCCCGAGTCATTCCGAGCTGGTCTTGGGAGATCATCCCGTGGCCAATACCATCCGGGCCCTGGAGCCGTCGAAGAAAGCCTTGATGAGCCGTTTCTACATCGAAAGGTCGGGAATTCTCCCCCGCGGAGAGGTGGTGGAAACCGGGGTCAAACCCCTGGATGGCTATCTGGGGGGAGAACAAGAAGGAAAGCTGTCGGTCACTTATTAAGTTAAGAAGTCTAAGAGTTAATAAATATGGGAAAAGTGAAGATGTTGATTTTAATGCTTTTAGGCTTCTGAACTTTTAGGCTTGCTGACTTTAAGTCTATCAAGTTTTCAAGGGTGTGATAAAATGAATTACTACCAATGGTAAACAAGAAAAAAATATTGATCGGTTCCGCGGACCCGGAATTTGCCTTCGGGATAAAATCACAATTGGAGGGGATGGGGGCCTTCAGCCCCGTTCTGGTCACCGGGGCCCGGGAATTGATTGAAGTCGAGCAGATGTTTTATTTTTCGGTGATTCTGGTCGACGCCCTGCTGGACGATCTTCCCGGGTTCGAGGTTTGCCGGAAGCTCAGGGAGGCGGGCCGGAATACGCCGATCCTTCTTTTTTCCCGGATTCCGGAGCAGGAATGTGCCAAGATCCGGAATTCCTGGCAGGCGGATCGTTGCCTGGTCAAATCGGTCCCCTTCCCGGACCTGTTCGAACGCATCCGGGAGGTGATGGAGGCGAAGGCTAAAAGCCCGGCGCTGGAAGCTCAACCGGGGAAGAGACCGGCGGAACAGAAAGAGGAGAAGTTCGACGGGCTGGAGGAGATTGTCAAGGAAGAGTTGATGGCGGAAATCGACCTGGAAGCGAAGGCAGAACCGGAAGCCGGGGAAACCCCGATAGCCGAAGAGCCCGAAACCGGAGAGGCACCGGTCGCCGAAGAACCCCCAGAGGATTTGGCCGAGCAACCCCGGCCAGTCCCGGAGTCCCAGCCTTTCCCTGCCGCTCCGGCGGCGCCGAAAACGCTGTCTGAAGAAATTTCCAGCAGATTAGATGAGCTGGAGGAAGAAAAGGGACCAGCCTCCGGTCCCGTCCCCGTTTCCAGCGTGGAAGTCAGGGAAAATGATATCCCCACCGTGAGAGATGGGGGAGAAGAGACGGCTCGAGAATCGGAGGCGGACGGGGGCGAGGAAATCATTCCCGAACCGGAAATCGCAGAGGAAATCGAACCCATCGAGTCGGAAGATTTAGTCGAAGAGGAAACATCGAAAGAAACAAGTCGGGGGGATTCCGGCCTGTCCGCGGAGGAATTTCTGCCCCAGGAGGATCCCGAGCCGGTAATGACGAGGAAAAGGGAGATGGTGGTCCCGGCGGCTTACGAGACCGGGAGGGACCGGGCCCGTTTTGTTCCCTGGGGTTCGGCGCTGAAAATACTCGTCGTCCTGGTGGGCCTGGGTTTTGGCTTGGGATATTTCCTGGCGAGGTAAAAAAACGGAAATATTTCGATTCGAAGGGAGAAAATACCTTCGGAAGGCGGCCCCGGAGGTTACCCGAAGAAATTTTTTCTGAGAGTTGGGAATCCCGGGTATTTTTTAAGGTTTTTCAGGGGTTAAGCGCAGAAAATCCGCTTGGAAATTCATTGACAGAGACCCGGGCGCTGTTTATATTTTAAGCGCAAAATATTCGAAACTGACCAGGTTGAAGATGAAGGATCTGACCCAGCGACAGAGAGAAATTTTGGAGGCCATTCTCACCGAGTTTATGGTCCAGGCCGGACCGGTGGGTTCCCGGACCATTGCCCGGAAGTATGCGCTTGACCTGAGCCCGGCCACGATTCGCGGCGTGATGGCCGACCTCGAGGACATGGGTTTTCTCACCCAGCCGCATACCTCGGCGGGCCGGGTGCCGACCAACCTGGGCTTTCAATATTACGTCAAATCCCTGATGCAGACCCGGAACCTGTCCCCGGAGGACCGGCAGGAGATCCGGCGCCAGTTCCAGCGCGTCCGGAAAGACCTGGAAAATCTTCTGCGGGAGACTTCGCGGATTCTCTCCCGTTTCTCGCGTTATACCGGGATGGTCTGGTCCCCCCGCCACCAGGAGACGGGGGTTTTTCGCAGTATAGATTTCTTCCCGGTGGACCCCCGGAATATTCTGGCTCTGGTGGTTTATCCCCACGGGATGATCCGCACCCGGATGATCCCGGTGGAGGAAAAGCTGGAACCCGCGGAACTCGTCCGGGTGAGCGAATTTCTCAACCGGGAATTTTCCGGTTTGCCCCCGGAAGAGCTGAAGGAAAAACTCGAGCAGAAAGTGAAGGAAGGACTCTGGGAATTTTTCATTACGGAGGCCCTGGGGCTCAAGGACGCCGGCCTGGATGAGGGAGAGGTTTATATCGAAGGGCAGCTCAACATCATCGATCTGCCCGATTTTTCCGGCCGCGATCGGCTCCGGGAAATTCTCCGCACCCTGGAAGAAAAGCGGAATGTCATCCAGCTTCTGAACCAGACCCTGAAACAGGATGGGATGCGGGTGTTTATCGGGGTGGAAGAGATGTTCCAGGAATTGAAAGGGGTAAGTCTGGTGGCGGCGGTTTATGGGGCCGGGGAAGCCCCCTGGGGCAGTCTGGGTGTTTTGGGCCCCACCCGGATGGATTATTCCCGGATTATTCCCCTGGTGGAATATACCTCCCAGATCGTCAGCGACATGTTGATCCAGAACTAGGGACGGATTTGAGCAAGAAAAAACTGAAATTAGAAGATCTCCCCGAAGTGGAAGAGGGGGAAGAAAAGCCACAGGGTCAGACCCTGGCTGAAGGAATCACTCTCGAGGACTATCCTCTGGGGGATGAGGATAATCCCCTGCAGGAGCTTCTGGAGGCGAAAGAACGGGAACTGGCTGAGGAAAAGGATCGCTATCTCCGTCTGTTCGCGGATTTTGATAATTTTAAGAAAAGAATTTTAAAAGAAAAATCCGATATCTACGAATACGGCCACGAAGCCCTGCTGAAAGAGCTGCTTCCCATCCTGGATAATTTTGAAAGGGCCCTGGATTCGGCCCGGAAACAGCGGGAGGACGGCGAGGGCGACCTTAACGGGATTATTGAAGGTCTGGAACTGATCTTGAACCAATGGGTATCCTTCCTCGGCCGGGTCGGGGTAAAACCGATTGAAGTGGTGGGAAAGCCCTTTGATCCCAACCTCCACGAGGCCATCGGCCAACTGGAAGGCGGGGAAGAGAACCTGGGCAAGGTGGTCTCGGAAGCGGAAAAAGGATACCTGCTGAAAAACCGCCTGCTGCGGCCGGCCCTGGTAGTGGTGGGGAAGCTGGCGGAAGCAAAAAAAGAGATTGAAACGGAAGCAGGTAAAGATATCGAAGTCGAAATAGTTGAGGAAAACCCGGAGGGAAACGATTCCCATGGCGACGAATAAAGTAGTCGGCATCGATCTGGGGACCACCAACTCCTGTGTCGCGGTTTTGGAAGGTGGAGATCCGGTAGTAATTCCCAATAATGAGGGAGGGCGGACCACCCCTTCGATCGTAGGTTTTACCGAGATCGGGGAGAGACTGGTGGGTTCGATCGCGAAACGCCAGGCTATTACTAACCCCCAGAACACTGTGTTCGCGGTCAAACGCCTGATCGGCCGCCGCTTTAAGACCAATGAAGTCGAGTCTTTCGCTCGGAACGCCCCCTACCGGATCGTCGAGGCTCCCAACGGGGATGCCCGGGTGGAGATTTCCAGCCGAGTTTTCAGCCCGGCTGAGATTTCCGCCATGATTCTGTCCAAATTGAAGGAGAATACCGAAGAGTATCTGGGGGAGCCCATTAAACAGGCGGTGATTACCGTCCCTGCTTATTTTAATGACTCCCAGCGCCAGTCCACTCGGGAAGCCGGGGAAATCGCCGGCATGGAAGTGCTGAGGATCATCAACGAGCCCACTGCTGCCAGCCTGGCTTACGGGCTGGGAAAGGATCAGGGGGAGCGGATTGCCGTTTTCGACCTGGGGGGCGGGACTTTCGATATTACCGTTCTCGAGTTTGGGGATGGGGTTTTCCAGGTTTTATCGACCAACGGCAATACCTTTCTCGGCGGCGAGGATTTCGACTGGCGGATCGTGAACTATCTTCTCCAGGATTTCCGCGACCGCGAAGGCATCGATCTGCAGAAGGATCGAATGGCCCTCCAGAGATTGAAGGAAGCGGCGGAAAAATCCAAGCACGAGCTTTCTATTCTCCCCGAAACCGAGATCAATCTTCCCTTCATCGCCGCGGAAGGCAAGGCCGCCAAGCACCTGAAGCTCAAACTGACCCGGTCCAAGCTGGATGAACTCTGCCTGGATCTGGTCAACCAGCTCGAGGAACCCTGCCGCCTGGCCGTGCAGGATTCCGGGTTCAAGTTCAAGGATATCGAACAGGTAATCATGGTCGGTGGGATGACCCGGATGCCGGCGGTCCTCCGGAAGGTCAAGGAAATATTCGGGAAAGAGCCCAATACCACCATGAACCCGGACGAGGTGGTGGCGGTGGGGGCGGCCACCCAGGGCGCGGTTTTGAAAGGCGAGATCAGGGAGGTTCTCCTCCTCGATGTGACCCCTCTTTCCCTGGGAATCGAAACCTTTGGCGGGGTCTTCACCCGTCTGATCCCGCGTAACACCTCGATCCCGACCCGGAGGAGCGAGGTCTTTACCACCGCCGAGGACAACCAGGATTTTGTCAACGTGCACGCCCTGCAGGGGGAACGGGAAATGGCGACCGACAATATCAGCCTGGGCCGATTCCAGCTGGTGGGAATCCAGCCGGCCCCCCGCGGGGTCCCGCAGATCGAGGTGACTTTCGAAATTGACGCCGACGGGATCGTCCACGTCTCGGCCAAGGATCTGGATACCGGGAAGGAACAGTCCATCCGGATCACCGCCAAAAGTGGGCTTTCCCGCGAAGAGGTGGATCGGCTGGTCCAAGAGGCCGGTGATTACAAGCAGGAGGATTCCAAGCGCAAGCAGGTTGCCGATCTGAAGTCACAGGCGACCGGGCTTCTTTATACGATCGAGCGCTCGATGACCGAACTCGGGGATAACCTCGGGGCCCCGGAAAAGGCGGAGATCGAGATCACCCTTTCCCGGGCCCGGACGGAAATAGACAAAAATGATTTTGAAGCCCTGCAGGGCCTGATCCAACGGCTCTCCCAGGTTTCGTCCCGGATCATGTCGGCCATGTCGGGTGGAGCGCGGAACCAGGCGTCCCGTTCTTCCCCCGCGGCGGCTCCTCCCCCGCGGCCGGCGGATTCCTCCCCCGCAAAACCGGCTTCTTCACCCCCAGAAAAGAAGGCGGACAAGGGAGGGGAATTTGAAGAAATCAAGATGGATTTCGACGATTAATCCTCCGCCAGTATCCAAACCTTCCTTTTAATCCCAAAACCAGGAAGTCCGATTCTGAAAAAAAATGAAACGTGATTATTACCAGGTCCTGAGCGTGGGCCGGGACTCCTCCGGCGAGGAGATCAAGAAGGCCTTCCGGAAGATCGCCCTGGAGTGCCATCCGGACCGCTGTCCCGGTGACCACGAGGCGGAAGAGCGATTCAAAGAGGCCCAGGAAGCTTACGCGGTCCTGAGCAATCCCGAATCCCGCCAGCGTTATGACCGGCATGGTTTCGAGGGGCTCCGGGGCCAGACGGGGTTCGAGGATTTCGGGGCCCAGCCCTTTGAAAGCCTGTTCCAGAATATCTTCGACGAGTTCTTCGGAGCCCAGGGAGGGCGGCGCGGCCGTCCAGACGCCCGGGGCCGGCGAGGCGAGGATCTGCTTTATTCGCTGCGGATCTCTTTTGCCGAGGCTTACCAGGGTACGGAAAAAGAAATCCAGCTGAACCGTAATTCTACCTGCCCGGAATGCCGGGGGCATCGGGCCAAGGCCGGTTCCGGGGAAAAAACTTGTTCCAAGTGCCGGGGGCGGGGAGAGGTTTACCTTCGACAGGGTTTCATTACGGTCGCCCAGACCTGCCGGCAATGCCAGGGCCGGGGCCGGATTGTGGATGAGCCCTGCCCTCACTGTCGGGGAAACGGCCGTGTTTCCGGGGAGAAAAAGCTGAAGGTTAAGATCCCTCCCGGGGTGGACAACGGGGTGCGCTTAAGGGTGGAAGGTGAGGGGGAGGGCGGGATCGAAGGCGGAGAGGCGGGCGACCTTTACCTGCAGCTGGAGGTGGAATCCCATCCCCTCTTCAAGCGGGAGGGAGCCAACCTGCATTTGGAAATTCCACTTTCTTTTTCCCAGGCGGCGGTCGGCGCCGATCTGGAGGTGCCTACTCCGGAAGGTCAGGAAAAGGTCAAGATTAAACCCGGGGTGCAGACCGGAGACACCCTGAGCCTGAAAGGCAGGGGAATGCCCAGCCTGAATGGTTACGAGCGGGGGAACCTCTACTTGCACCTGTTGGTGGAGACCCCGACCGGCTTGACCAAGCGGCAGAAGGAACTGCTGGCGGAATTTGATCGGATCGAAGCCGAGAAGGGGTCCGGCTCCCAGGTGCAAAGGTTCTGGGAGATGGTCCGGGAGATCTTCCAATAAAATTTTAAGAGGGTTCCAGGGTTCAAAGGTTTGAAAAATCAGCCTTTATTTTTGCTTGGACCCTTGGCCCCTTGAACCCTTGACCCCTGGTTTTTTCTCGGCGGTCCCGACTTCCAGCTTTATCTGCCGAGGGGATTTTACTCCCTTGAGGGCCGAGAGCATCCCCAGAATAATCTGCCGGAAAATATTGCTGACAAACGGATTCAGGGGAATATCCCGGCCGTTTACCTCGAGGGACACGCGGGCATTTTTCATTGACTTATACTATGAATGAATTGATAATGTTTGTAAACTCGGGAGGGCTAGGGGTTGGCCTTGAACTGACGGGCAAATCCAGGAATTAAAATGGTTGTTGTTTGCGGAAAATGCCAGAGAAAATTTAATCTGGATGACGCGAAGATACCTGAAGCTGGGGTAAAAGTCCGTTGCTCCAAGTGCGGGTTCACCTTCCTGGTACAAAAACCCGCATTGCCCCAGGTGGATAAGCCCAAAGCTCCGGCGGCCAGTCCCCGTCCCGCGGCTCCTGCCGCCCCCGCTCCCAAAGCGGAAGCGAAAAAGGCCTCGATCGTTCCAAAAGACGAGGATTTTGCCGACATTTTCCAGCCCGCGAATTCCCCCACGGCGGCCCCGGCGGCTCCGGCGGCCGACGATGAGTTCCGCGATCTTTTCTCCGAAGAGGGAAAATCCCAGGACTCCTCCACCGAAGACGCTTTTGGGGATATCTTTGAAACTTCATCCTCAGAGGGACCGGCTGCGCCTCCTCCCCGGGATACCGCCCCCCAAAAAGCTCCCGAACCGAGAAGGGCTCCGGAACCGGCTAAAGCCCCGGAGCCCAAAAAAGCTCCGGACCCGGAAGGATTTGGTGACGACCAAATGGGTCAGGAGTTCAAACTGGATGAATTCGGCTCAGACGATGAGGGCGGGTTTGATTCCCCGGTCACAGAGACGGCCGCCGCCATAGCCCCGATTCCTCCTCCGGTTCAATCCGCCCCGGCCCCCCGGGCCGAAACCAAGAAGGCCTCGGAGACGGTCAAAGACGTTCCGGAGTGGGGGACCATAAAATTTGGCGAAGAAACCGCCGGGGATATCCCCGCCCCGGAGTTGGCAGGCCCGGTCAAGCCGGCGGAGCCCGCCCCGTCCGGGGAAAAACCCAAATCCACCCTGGAGCCCAAGAAGGTCCCCGAGCCCAAGAAAGCGCCGGAACCCAGCAAGATGCCGGTGCAGCAGAAAGAAAGGGACAAATCGGCTGCCGCACTCGGACAGAAAGCGAATTATCTCCTGCATGTCGCTTTTATCGTTCTGATGCTTTTCATTTTTCTGGGGGTGGGGGAAAGGTTTGTCTTCAAGAATCCCGTGCTGCTTAAGCAGATCGGATTGGGAAGCCTGGCGGACGAACTTTACTACCGGCAAATAATCAAACAACGCCAGCTGCTTCCTTTCGGAGTGAAGAGTTTCTGGGTGGAGAACCAGACCCGGCTACCGGTCCTGGTCATCGAGGGGAGGGCGTTCAATGGAACCAGCTCGCCCCTGGATGTTTCCCAGATTTCGGTGGAGTTATCCTCACCCGGCGGAAAACCCCTGGCTGCGCGGGTTTTCCCGATCGGGGTTCCGATCGAGCTGGAGGAGATCAGAAATCTCTCCCCGGACGAACTGGAGGCCCAGGTCCAGAAAAGGGCGGTGGGGATTCACCTGCCCCCGAGCAGCGAGTTCGCCTTCCGATTCCCCCTTCCGGGGATTGCTATCCAAAAACTGGATTATCGCCTCGAGGTAAAGTAGAAATTTGAAATCCGAAAAATCCGCTCCGGAGAGAAACGCCGAGCGGGTGGTCGACCGGGCTTTCGGGGTCAAGGATCGCCGGATGCGAACCGCCATCCTGGGGGAATATTTAAGCCTCCTGCCGGTGGACGAATTTCTGGAGGTGGTGCGGATCATCATGGAGCGGTCCGAAAAGAAAACCCCGCGCTACCAGGAAGCCTATTTCAGCCTGATTGATTCGGAATATTTATTGCCTTGGCTCGGGCCGGAGAAAGTGGATGAAATTGTCAACCGGGCCCGGGAAACCGGTTACCATGAAATTCTGCGCCTCTTTTCCCCCCGCCACCCGGAAAGTGAAAAACTGGTACCGGGCGACCTGGAAGTCCCGGCCGGTCTCGAATATCTGACCCTGGGGGAGAAAAAAAGCCTGGCCAAGGGCCAGCGGACCCTGCTCTGGGAGAAGCTGCTTTTTGATCCCGACCCTTCCGTGATGCGCAATATCCTCCAGAATCCCCGCCTCACCGAGCTCGAGGTGATCCGGATCGCCGCCCGCCGTCCCGTCCCGGGCGCGGTCCTGCGAGTGATTTTCGAGAACCATCGTTGGATCAATCGCTACCGGGTGAAGCGGACCCTGATTTTCAATCCCCACACGCCGGTGGAGGTCAGCCGGAATCTTCTGGGTTACATGCTCCAGCCGGACCTGGAGGAGGTTTCCCGGGATTTAAGCTTGAATCTTCAGGTTCGGGAAGAGGCGGTTTTCCTGCTCGGAAAAAAGAAGCGGAAAGAAGATGGAGAATAGAGGATAAATAAAAAGTGAAGAGTTGTCATTGCGAGCACCAGCGAAGCAATCTCGATTTTCGTTAGCCTTGTTTTCTTTTTTTTTGGGAGGGTTGGTCTCGCTCCCCAAACCAATGTGCGCGATCACGTAGTCCGGGGCGGCGGCTCCGCAGGAGCTCGCCTTCATTGGATCCAATTATCAGGAGTCATCGAGTTTGTCGGTATCCGGGTATAAAGAGGTTTGGGTCGCGAGGACCAACCCCCCGGGCTTTTTTGAAAACCAGAAAAACCAGAAAAACCAGAGAAACCAGAGAAAAGATATAAACGCTCTTAACCCTATGCTCCATGCGCCGTGCGATTACCCCCCGGGCTTCT
>JAPLJL010000149.1 GCA_026388615.1 Pseudomonadota bacterium
TATTTATTAATCCCATATCCAACTGCCAATTGGGGTCTAACCTGATATTCAGCAATTTCAGAAGAGACATTTGCGCAAACAAGGGGTTCGGGACAGTTACCCGGGCCCCGTTAATTGAGTTCCAAAAGGTCCGAAAATAAAAATTCGGACGGTTATATTGAACCATGACATTCTGAGACACCGTGTAGGACTTGACCCAGCCAATGGCGTCATAAAAGGTGTCATCATTTCCCCCCTGTACCCCGGCATCCAGACGGACATTACTCTGTTTTCCCAGATCGTAAAGAAGTGAGATCCGGCTCCGGGGATATTGCAGCCTGATATCATTTTTATTTTCATAGCTCGCGGCCTGGGTCCAACCCGCCGACAACAGGTGGCTGACCTTCCCTTCGGTCCCGGACTCCATCACGGTCCCGATCAGGGTCCGGGGGCCGGCCGTAAAGGAAAGCATGGACCCGGGCGACTCCCCCGGGGTCTTGGTAATAATGTTGACTACGGCGTGCATGGCATTGGCCCCATAGAGAACCGAGCCAGGACCCCGCACCACTTCAATCTTCTCAATCTGTTCCAGGGGAAAGTCCATAAAATTCCAAAGCACGAGCCCGAAAAAATCCTGGTAAATGGAACGGCCATCGACCAGGACCAGAATCCCGTTTTCCAGGGGTTTGTTCATCCCCCGGGCGCCGATTTCAATATCCGAGGTGGTCAGCGCCATTACCTCCAGACCCGGGACCCTTCGTAATAGATCGCCCAGGTTGGTGGCGCCCGACTGCCGGATTTCATCCTCGCTGATTAAAGTCACCGCCGCGGGGGCCTCTTCGATCCGTTGCAAACGTTTAGAGGCGGTCTCTACCCACTCATCCGACTTGAAGAATTCCTCTTCTTCGAACTGGGCCCAGGCCAGTTCCGGCCGGGAAAAAATTAAAATTCCCGACAGGATTAAAACCGCGGAGGAAAATATCTTCCCTGACCTTTTTTTATCCATCACGACTCCTAAAAGTTTTATCATTCGGATTCGAAATCAAAAGAATTTAATAAATCGCTGCGGCCTTCTGTCTCACCGCCCCGGGAATTCTTATCCCAACAGCTTCGGCAGTTTTGGAATTAACATATAATTTCCCGGGTGGGTATACCAGGGGAGAATAATTCGAATCCCCGCTCAGGACCGCGTTGATTAATTCCCCCACCTTGGCCCCGGTCTCCCGGTAATCGGGGGAAAGCGCCAGGAGTGCCCCGGATTTTACCAGGCCCTCGGAAAAAGCGAAAATCGGCTTTTGCTTATCCAGCGTGACATTGAGCAGGTATGAAAATACCTCTTTGCTGACCACCGTGGTGTCCGGAAGCAGCCAGAGCGCGTCGATGTTGGAAATGATTTCCTTCAAGGCCTGGGAAACCCCTTCCGCCGAGGTAATCCGGCGTTCCACCAGCTCAATCCCGTAACGGGGCGCCGCCCTTTTCGCGCCTTCCACCCACCGCGAACTTTTACTCGGGTCATAAAGAACCCCCAGACGTTTCAGGGAGGGAAGAACCGCCTTGAAGCTTTCAAACTGGGCATCGGGCGAAGCGATCATCGCCACCCCGGAAACATTCCCCACCTCCAAACCCAGCTCAAAAGGATTGAAAACCATGCAGTAAATTACCGGCAGATCGTAGATTTCTTCCCGGGCCAATTTAGCGGCTCGCGCTCCCATGGCCAGAATCGCACTCGGTCTTTTATCTCGAATTGTTATAATGAGATTTTTCCCGGTTTCCAGATTATCTTTCATGTTGAATTCGGTCAGTTCCACGCCCGGGGCCGACTTGCGCACCCCCGCCAGGGCAGTCTGATAAGCCTCCATATCGCCGCTTAAAAAAACCGCCACCTCAGCGGAAACTGCCTGAAGCGGGCAAATTAAAATAAGTAGAATCAAGACGGGGAAAATATAAACTCGGGCAAAAATGCGTTTTTCCATACTTTTAACCATCACCTGGATCTTCATAAACCTCTCTAACTAATTGTACCAAGTCTTCCCGACCGGTCCCATCCGGACCCCGGTCCGGTCATAATTAAACCGTCCGGGAACGACCTCCTGGTCGAAAATTACTGCCCGGGAGGGGAAAATTTAATTCCACCCCCGGAGTAAACCCCAAACCTATCTCCTAAGTACCCCTCCAGATACCAGGGAAATTTAAAATCCCCCTAACCATTTGTCAAGATTGCTTTAAAATCCGGGAAAATTCGGTTGGCCTTCGGATCCGGCATTTTTCAGATTAAAAGAAAGTGAGGGAAAGGCTCTATTGACGATCGAGCGTTATTACTGGTAATTATGTAATGTTAACTTTGGAGGATTCCTTCCCTATGGAAACAACGGAAAGAACCAAACTGGGAAAAATCCTGGAGTCCGATGCGGCCGGACCCATTCGGGAGATCCAGGCCGATCCGGTCGCCAGCCGGGAATTTCTCTGTTTTCTCCTCGGGGAGGAAAATTACGGGGTTGAAGCATTTCAGGTCTCGGACTGCCCGGGTCCCAGGCTTCCCCGCAGTCCCGCATCCTGATCGTGCAAAGCCAGGATATTTCCGCCGGCATCAAGGCCGACCAGGTTTACGAGCTCACCCTGATCCCGGTGGATAAAATCCAGGCCCCGCTCACGGTGCTGGAAAAGATCAAATCGGATTACCTGCTGGGCGAGGTTCTGCTGAACAACCGGCTGATCATCCTTTTAAACCTCGATAAAGTCATCGAAGGCGCCCGCATCCAACGCCGCAAAACCTCCTGAAGCGTTCCGGCCGGCAAAACCTGACCTATGGCCGCCACTCAATCATCCGCCCCTAAAGATTCCCCGACCGCCCCGGAAGTCGAGATCATCAACTTCCAGCTCGGGGAAATGGAATTCGCCTGCGACCTGTGCCAGGCTTCCAGTTTCGCCCTCTATCAGGAAATCCAGGATCAACCCGATCTTAAGATTTCCGATCTCAACCAATCACTTTTTTCCCATCCCCTTCCGCTGCTGCCCGAAACCAGGATGATTCTTCTGAAACGGAACCGGAAAACCTATGCGTTCCCGGTCTCGAAAATAAGCGGGATTTTTAAAGTGTCCGCCAAACAGATTTTTTCCCCTCCCCCCATTCTCCAGGAAGCGATTTTCCACCCCGGCCTGATCGGTTTCGCGCTGGTCAATGCGCAGGTGGTCCTGCTTCTGGACCTGGAAAAAACCATCGCCGAGCTCTCCCACCAGACTGACAATGCCAAGGAAAATTGATCCCGGGCTTTTATAAAATAAAAATAGGACATGGAATCACGGAAACTATTTCGATAAAATTCCTGTCGTCCCGAAAGCTCGGGCGGCTGAAGTAGAGAGCAGAACGGAAAGGAGATAAATTTATGGATCAGCAGCAGGAAAGCAAGCGCGCCTTATTCGCCACCTTGCATTCTAAATTCATTATTTCAATCGCCGGGGTGATGATCCTGATGGGTGGGATCCTTTCCTGGTACCTCTTGCACCAGTCCCGCACCGGTATTCTCGATCAGTTTGAAAAAAGGGCGTTCAGCATCGCCAATAACCTGGCCTACAACAGCCGGATTCCCCTCCGGGTGGGAGACATGGAAAGCCTGGACCGGCTCCTGAAGGGCGTGAGCGAACAGGATGACGTGGTCTATTCGATCGTCCTCGACCAGGAAGGCCGGGTCCTGGCCGCCGTCGATCCCCAGAACCAGGGTGAGCCGCTCAACGCCAAGATCTTTCCGTCCATTCAGAAAAAAACCCAGATCAGCAAAACCGTAGTCAGCGACAATCTCTGGGATATCTCGGCCCCGCTGGTGGTTTCCGGCGCGACCCCCGCCGAGAAAACCGAGCACGGGCTGGGGGAAGACATGTTTTTCGACGAGCCCAAGGCCGCCCCGGAAGCTGCTAAAGCCGCCGACGGCTCCAAGGAAGAAAAGACCGTGGGTTTCATCCGGATCGGAATTTCTCCTAAAACCATCAACCAGAAACTTTTTACCAATACCATCTGGGGAACCGGGATCACGGTTCTTTTGATTTTAGCCGGCATCATCATCGCCCTGATCCTGGCCCGGGTCATCATCTCCCCCATCACCAATATGGCGGACATCGCTTCGGCCATTTCGGAGGGGAACCTTTCCCAGTCCATCGAGGCCGTTTCCCAGGATGAAATCGGCAAGCTGGCCCAGGCCTTCCGGAAAATGATCACCAGCCTTAACGACCTGGCCACCCAGGCCCGGCTGATCGCGGAGGGCGACCTCTCCCGCCGGGTGGGAACCAAGGGCGACCTGGCCAATTCCTTCAACCTGATGGTGGATAACCTGGGCGCCCTGGTGAAAAGGATCAAGGAGGCGAGCCTGCAGGTCTCGACCTCAGCCAGCGAGATCCTGGCTTCGGCCCGGGAACAGGAATCCGGCTCGGCCGAGCAGGCCGCGTCGATCAACGAAACCATGGCCACCATGGAGGAGCTCTCGAGCACCAGCCGGCAGATCGCCGACAACGCCGAGTCGGTAGCCCGGGTGGCGGACGAGACCCTGCGGGCGGCCGAGGAAGGGCGCAAAACCCTGGCGGAGTCCCGGCAGGGAATGGAGGAGATCCGGAAAAATACCCAGTCGATCGCGGACCGGATCCTCCGGCTGAACGAGAAATCAAAGGAGATCGGGGCGATCGTCGAAATCATCGACGAGATCGCGGACAAAACGGATTTGTTGGCCCTGAACGCGGCCCTGGAGGGAACCAAGGCCGGCGAGGCGGGCAAGGGCTTCTCGCTGGTGGCGGCGGAGATGCGGCGGCTGGCGGAAAACGTGGTGGAATCGACCAAGGAGATCAAGCGGATCATCCGGGAGATCCAGGAAGCGACCAACTCGGCGGTGATGTCAACCGAGGCGGGTTTGAAAACTACGGAGTCGGGGACGGAGATGATGAAGCGGACCGAAGGATCCCTGGAGCGGATCTTCACCCGGATCCGGGAAACCACGGACGCGGCCAAGCAGATCAGTTTCGCCACCCAGCAGCAGCGGAGCGGGACGGAGCAGGTAGTGGCGGCCCTGGATGAGGTTTCCAAGGTTTCCAAGGAAACCATCTCCGGGAACAAGCAGGCCACCCAATCCGCCACCGAGCTGGCCCAGCTGGCGGACGAGCTGAAGGGCCTGGTGGATGCCTTTAAAACCTGATTTCAAATGATGCATCCGAGCCAAACTTTAGACTTGAGACCTTAAACTTGAAACCTGTTTTCGCATGAACGAAATCAGCGCTCGCGGCAAGCTTCTGGATAAATTCCGGGATATCACCCTGGATCGACTCCGGATCCTGAACCAGGGCCTCCTGGATATCGAGAAAGGCAGCCGCGACGAGAATCTGATCAACCAGTTGATGCGGGAAATCCATACCCTGAAGGGGGAATCCCGCATGATGGGATTTTCCGACGTCAACCTGATCACCCATAAAATCGAGGACCTGCTCAAATCGGTGCAACTCCGGGAATTCCAGTTTCGACTCCAGGAAACCGATATCCTTTTCGAGGCTCTGGACGCGATCGGCAGACTGGTCCAGAAAAAACTCGGGGAAGGGAAAAAATCCGTCGATCTGCTCAGCCTGACCAACAAATTGACCGCCGCGGTGGAAGGGAAAAACCTGGAGTCCCTGGCGCCCGTTCCCGCCTCGGAAACCCCGGGCGCCAAGCCTGCCTCCCTCCTGCTCTCCCAGGTGGAGGAATCCATCCGGGTCGGAATCGAGAAGCTCGACCAGCTTTCCAACGTTTCCGGCGATATTTTCATCAACCAGATCCGCAACCACAATCTGGTTTCCTCCCTGAGGAATTTGAAAAATCTTTTTCGCGAATGCCTGGAATCGGCCACCGGAACCGTCAGCACGGAAGAATTTAAGAAATTGCAGAAGGAGCTGAACCAGATCAGCAAGGAATTCCAGGACGAAACCATGAAGATGGATTACGCGGTTTCGATCCTCCAGGACCAGGTCCGGGAAGTCCGGCTCCTCCCGATTTCCACCCTCTTCGACCTCTTCCCCCGAATGGTCCGGGACCTGGCCAAGGAATTCGGCAAGGAAATCGAGCTGGACACCCAGGGGGGGACCGCCGAACTCGACAAAATCATGCTGGACCGGATCAAGGATCCCCTTATCCACCTGATCCGGAACTCGATTGACCACGGGGTGGAACCGCCGGAGGAAAGAATCCGGGAGGGCAAACCCCGGATGGGGAAAATTCTCCTGAGCGCCAGTACCGAAGGTGACCACATCATCATCGAGATCGAGGATAACGGCCGGGGCATCAACCCCGAGGGGATTATCGCCTCGGCGGTCAAGAAGCGTTTCCTGACCCCGGCCCAGGCCGAGGCCGGCGCCCTGAACCAGCGGGATATCTTCGCCCTGCTCTTCACCCCGGGTTTTTCCACCAAGGAAGTGATCACCGACCTTTCCGGACGGGGGGTGGGCCTGGACGTGGTCAAACAGAACATCGAGGCCATGGAAGGGTCGGTGGAAATCCAGAGCGAAATCGGGAAAGGCACCAAATTCACCCTCCGGCTCCCCCCCCGCCTGAACATTATCAAGGTCCTGCTCCTCTCCCTGCGCGAAAGCCTTTTCGCCATTCCCTCTTCGGCGGCGGTGGAGGTGCTGAAGGTCCTGCCTTCCGATACCCTTTCGGTCGAGGGGCAGAAAGTCATCCGGTTCCGGGGAGCCACCGTCCCCATTTTTCACCTGGACGACATCCTCTATCCCAATTCCCCCGCCCGCCCGAACGGCAAAGGCAAATGGCCGGTGGTGATCATTGAGTCCGCCCGGGAAAAACTGGCCCTGGTGGCGGACCGGATTATCTCCGAGCGGGAAATTGCGGTTAAACCCCTGGGGAAATTCCTGGGAGAGGTCCGGAACCTGGCCGGGGCCACCCTCCTGGAAAAAGGCGAACTGGCTTTCTTCCTGCACGTTCCCGATCTTTTCGAATCCGTCCATGCCCGGCAGAGAATCACCCCCGCGGCGGAAATAACCGAGGCCGCCCCCCGCCCGGGCCGGATCCTGGTGGTCGAGGATTCCCTCATCACCCGGGAAATGGAAAAGAGCGTTCTCCTCTCCTACGGTTATGAGGTCCAGGAAGCCGAGGACGGCCTCCAGGCCCTGACCCGCCTGCGGGAGGAGACCTTCGACCTGGTTATTACCGACCTGGAGATGCCCAATCTCAACGGTTTCGACCTGACGGAAAAGATCCGGGCCGACGCCCGAACCCGTTCCCTCCCGGTCATCATTGTCACGACCCGCTCTTCCCCTGAAGACCGCCGCCGGGGCGTGGAAGTGGGGGCGGATGCCTATATCGTTAAAAGCGAGTTCCATCACGAAAAACTCGTTGAGATCATCCAAAGGTTGATCCAATAGCAATGACGAATTTTCATGTGCTCGGCTTACGTCGATCGGTTGAGCTGCTCGTATCGTCAATCGGAAGCGTCTTTAGGTTTAAAAACCATAACCCTATAACCCAACCGAAACGAGCCGCCTGCCCGAGCCGACAGCTCGTGTCGGCCAGGGCGCAACCCCAACCGAAAAACTCAACCCTTTATTGTCAGGAAAGCAGATGAACCGCATTCGGGTCCTCGTCGTCGATGATTCCCCCCTGATCCGGGAAATCATCATCAAGATTCTCGAAAAAGACCCGGAATTTTCCGTGGTCGGTGAAGCCGAGGACGGTTCCGAGGCCATCCGGCTCACCCAGAATATCCGCCCGGACCTGATCATTATGGATCTTTATATGCCGGTGATGGACGGCTTCCAGGCCATCGAAAAAATCATGGCCTACCACCCCACCCCCATCCTGGTCGCCACCTCGGCCCTGGCCCGGGAGGGAAAAAGCATTTCCTTCCGTGCCCTCGAACTGGGGGCCCTGGAAGTCATCGATAAGCCGACCCTTTCCCCGGGCCCCGGCCTGAGCCCCAAGGAAACCGACTTTCTTTTCCTCGCCAAGATGCTTTCGCGGGTCAAGGTGGTCTCGCATGTGCGGGGCAAGCTGAAACGACTGCCCTCGGAACCGCCCGCGGATGAATACCGCGACGCGGACCATTTCAAGATCGTGGCCGTCGCCGCCTCGACCGGCGGCCCCAAGGCCCTGCTCCACATCCTCCGGGGGCTCCCGGAAAACCTGCCCGCGGCGATCGTGGTGGTGCAGCACATCTCCGAAGGTTTCTCCTCAGGCCTGGCCAGCTGGTTGGACCACGAGGCCAAGCTGAAAGTCAAGGAAGGCGCCAAAGGTGAGGAACTGAGACCGGGGACGATGTATATCGCCCCGACCGGTTTTCATATGCTGGTCAATTCCAGCCGGAGAATCGTCTTCAACTCCGACCCTCCGCTCATGAGCCACCGGCTCCGACGGAGCCGAGGGTATCCTGGAAATTAAAAGGCGGGGCGGAAGGACCATCGCCCAGGCTGAAAGCGACTGCGTGGTCTTCGGCATGCCCAAGGCCGCCATTGAGCTGGGCGCCGTGGACAAGGTTCTCCCCCTCGATCTGATCGCCGCGGAAATCCAGAAAATGCTCGGAGAAATGTAAGCGGAAGATGGCCTCCCTGGAAATCAATTCTCAAGACTTGGACGTGATCCGCGAGTTCATCCGGGAAAAAACCGGGATTTCCATTTCTCCCGAAAAAAACCCGGCCCTGCAAAACAGTCTGCAGATCCGGTTACAGACCGTTGAACGCAACAATCTGGGCAAATACCTCAATTTCATCAAGTACCATCCCGAAGGCCACAACGAGCTCAAGGAAATCATCAAGCTGATCACGATTACCAAAAGCGATTTCTTCCGC
>JAPLJL010000282.1 GCA_026388615.1 Pseudomonadota bacterium
CTCGATAAAGGTAGCTTCTTCCCACGACATCTCGTTGGGGAGCGGATATTCGCCGCGGTCCACAGTGATTGCCGGCTGGCGGATAAAGTCCGCGAATCCGCGCGGGTCGTAATTAGTCTGACGCAAGGTATTACAGACAGTGTGATGGCCGTTCCGGCAGTAATAGCAGGTATTGCAGGGGACATGGTGGGAGGCCGCAATCCGGTCTCCGACCCGGTATTGCCCCGCACCCGGACCGACCTCGACGATTTCCCCGGCCGCTTCGTGGCCCAGGACCAGGGGGGCCTTGCCCGCCCGGTACCACTCCATCACGTCGCCCCCGCAGATGCCGCAGGCTTTGACCTTCATTAAAAGCTCGCCGGGACCAATCCGGGGCACAGGCATCTCCTGAATGCGGATATCGGAATTGCTGTAATACATCGCCACGCGCATGGTTTATCCTCAGCGGGCGTTTTTCCGGGACGGGTGGGTTTTCCCCGCCCGGCTCTTCCCGGCTTTTCCACTCCCGTAAATTTTCTGGGCTTCCGCGGGAGTGGCGTTTTCATGGATGATCGCGCGGATCGCCTTGATCATCGCCACCGGGTGATCGTTCTGCCAGATGTTCCGGCCCAGGTTCACCCCGATTGCCCCCTTCTTCATCCCGTCATGGACGAATTTGAACACCTCGAGCTCGGTATCCACCTGGGGTCCGCCGGCCATCACCACCGGCACGGGGCATCCCCTGGTCACCCGGTCGAAATCCTCGCACCAGTAGGTTTTTACCACCCGGGCCCCGAGTTCGGCCGCGATCCGCGAACAAAGGGCCAGGTAGCGGGCCTGCCGTTTCTCGAGCTCCTTGCCCACCGCGGTTACCGCCATCACGGGAATACCGTATTTTTCCCCCTCGTCCACCAACTTAGCCAGGTTGAGGAGAGATTCCTTCTCGTACTCGGTGCCGATAAAAACTGAGATTCCCACGGCCGACGCGTTCAGGCGGATGGCCTCTTCCATCGTGGTAGTCAAACCCTCATTGGCCAGGTCCTTGCCTACCACGCTGGTGCCGCCCGAGACCCGGAGGATGATCGGCTTGGTGTTCTGCGGGTCAACCGAAGAGCGCAAAACCCCGCGGGTGATGAAAACCGCGTCGGCATAGGGAAGCAGAGGTTCCAGGGTCTTGCTCGGTTCCTCCAGCCTGTGCGTGGGCCCCTGGAAGTATCCATGATCGATCGGCAGAAACAGGCAGTGCCCGTCCGCCTGGATCAGTTGCGCCATCCGGTTCGCCATTCCCCAGTCCATCAGTTCACCCTCCTTTGATAAGACATGATTCCAGTAAGAAGCTCATTATATTAGGTATTTGCCGGGAATTAAACCCGAAACAAGTAAGTCTTTTCGAACACATAGATTCGGCCTGTTTTGCCCGCAAAATAACTCTTGACAATTTTGTCTGTTTGTTATGAAATAACAACATACTATTAATGGATTTTTAGCTCCGGAGCGATATTGGTGCGCGCATTTTTCTCCATTCGCGGGTTTTTTGTTTTTTAAAGGGAGAAATATAATATGGAACCTTCTAAAGAGATTATCAGCAGATCACCGGTCAAAGGAATTACTGCCGTATCACCGTCCAAAGGAATCACCATCGGATCGCAAGCCCCCGATTTCTCCCTGGTGGATTATCAGGATCAACCCTTTACCCTCTCCAGCTTCCAAGGGAAAAAGGCTGTTCTCCTTGTCTTTCTGCGGGGATTCGCCTGTAAGCAATCCCAATGGCACCTGGACGGCCTTAAAGAAGATTATACAAAATTCAAAGAATCCAAAGTGGAGGTAGCCGCGATTGGCCAGCACTCCAAGGTCGAATTCTATAATATGTGGAAGGTCATGGGCCTTCCTTTCGTCGGCCTTCCCGACGAGAAAGAAAAAGTGGCCAAGCTCTATAAGCAACGGATAATCTTCGAAGAAAGAGGCCGGCTCCCCGCGCTTTTCCTGGTGGATAAGTACGGGTCGGTTGCTTTTGCCCATTACTGCTCGAATATGTATGACATCCCCGCCAACGACAAGTTGCTGCAGGCACTGGACAAGACAAAAAGCTGATTATTCCCGGATTATTTTTTCCCTCCTTAATCATTTATAATATTCCCGTAAATATTCTTTCGATAATAAAACCAAATGAACCTCCCCGCGGTAAGGCCGCGGGGTATTTTACTCAAAATGATTCTTGATTTGTTGATTGTCATTCCCGCGCAAGCGGGAATCCAGACGCCGTCCCTGCGAAAGCCGGGAACCATTCAATCGCAACTAGATTCCGCATCTAGTGCGGAATGACGGAATAAGGTAACCCCCTGACAAGCCGCGAGGAATGATCAAGTTAAAACCGGAACAAGGAGAAAATTCATGAAAAAAATCCTTAGCATAATTGCCATTATTGTCGTATTACTTCTGGCCGGCCTGGCTTTTATTT
>JAPLJL010000194.1 GCA_026388615.1 Pseudomonadota bacterium
GCTGGGGAAGTAATGGAGATGGCCAATTAGGTGGAGGGTATTTGGGTAATCCGAATACTCAAGCTCCGGTGATTAGTCCGTAAAGAAAAGTGAAGTAGCCTAAAAGCCTAAAAGTTAGGAAGCCTAAAAGAGAAGAAGGCTAAGAGTTACCCCAGACTTCGCCTTCCTTTTGAATATTAATTGACTTTATTATGTTCCGGATGTACGCTTCAATGTACAAGTGAGAATTCCTCTTTTTTAGAACCCTAAGGAGCAATAATGAAAGAAACCACTATCGCCAAACTGAGAAATAACGCGAAGGCGTACTTTGATTCCGTGGAAAAGGGCGATATTGTCCGGGTTTATCGCCGGGGCCAGCCGATCGCGGAAATCGTACCCATCCCGAAGAAGAAACCCTCATGGAAAAGAGAAATCCCTCGTCTTTCCATCACCGGGAGATCGCTCAGCCGGGAGATCCTCAAGGATCGGGTTGATCGATGAAGGTGTTTTTCGACACCTCCGCTCTGGTCAAACGTTATATCGAAGAACCGGGAAGCATACAAGTCGTCGAGACCTGCCTCCACGCTGACGTCTTAATGGTCAGTATCGTCTGCTTTCCCGAAATAGTCTCAACCTTGAGACGGTTGGTGCGGGAAGGATTCCTTTCTCCATCGGACTACCAAAAAGTCAAGAAAACGGTTCTAGCAGATCTCGAAGACGTGGAGGTTTCCAACCTGACTCCCGAGGTAATCGGGCTGGCGATTCACTGTCTGGAAAACCATCCCCTGCGATCCATGGATGCCATTCATCTTGGGTGTGCCCTGGCAATGAAACCAGATTTTTTCATTTCCTCCGACCGGGCGCAGGCCGCCGCAGCTCGGAAGGAAGGACTCCAGGTTAAAGAGATTTAAACTTCAACCAGCATTCTGAACGACATCTTAGGCGAGCCTCGGGCAGGCCGAACATATCGATATTTGGGCCGATAGGGGCATCGGCCCCTACCTTCAAAAGAAACGGGAAATTATTTGGGGATCAGGGATTGGAGCTTGCGATGGGAGAGGTTCATCTTCCGCATCTCGGCGGCCGGGGGAGGGCAGCCGGGGATATGGGGAAGGCCGTTTTTCTTGGCCAGGCCCCGGGTGCAGTCGCCAAAGCAGACCATCTTGGCTTTTTTCGGATCCGCCCCTGCCGGGAAGGAACAGCGGGGCCCGAAGAAGATATAAAACGGCCGGAGGATTCCGTGATGGAGAAAATTAACGGTTCCCCGCAGGGTGTCGTAGGCATAATGCCAGTCGGTGGAAAGTTTGGTGGACATCAGGAAGGTCTGCATGCAGCCGGAACAGCCCGACAAAGCCTGCAGGTGGAAGTGGCCAAAGTTGAGCTGGTCGCCGAAATTCGGGGGTTTGAAGGCGACGCTGACATCGGAGAGCTTCTCGCCCACGATCTTGGTCGGAACATCCGGGACGTGGGTTTTTTTGCGGTCGAGCTTCATGACCTGCACCGCGACGTTATCCACCTCGTGAATATCCTGCCCGCAGAATAAAAGCCCGAGCTTCCGGGCCCGGCCCCCAAAATGCCAGAGGGAGTAGGGGCCGTTACCGTCCATCGCCACGATCCCGTCAATGATATTAAGGTTGGGTTTCAGGACCTGGCTCAATTCGAAGATGTCGGCCTGAAGGTCTTTCATATGAAATTTCTGCTTGTCGAACTCCTGGAGGGCGCCTTTCTGGTTTTTCATGCAGAGGGAAACGTGGGTGAAATAATGGGTCTTCATCTTGGCGACGTTGATGTATTCGTTTTCGAATAAAAGCTTAGGCAGCTTGATCTCGCCGCGCTTCCATTTGATCGGGATGCGTTCTTCTTTTTCGAGATCCACCAGTCTGGCGTTGGGATATTTTTTCGGGATCCGGTCATACCCGAAATTACGGATCATCTTCTGAAAATCCATCCCCGCAGCCACGCCCTCGGCGATGATGACTTGTTTGTCCCTGAATATGCCGGCCAGGGCTTCGAGGAACTCGGGCGGAACGCAGTCGCCCAGCTTGAGGGAGCCGTCAGGAAAGCCGGCGTTGGGCTTAAGGACGATGGTTTCCTTCTTGGGCTTATAGCCGACCAGGTCAATGGCCCGCTCGAGCCCGGAGCGGACATTGGTGTACGATGATTTGACGATAGCGACAGTCATATCAATTGACGATTGACGAATGACGATTGACGAATGAAAACCAAAGAAGAAATATAGGGCAAGGCTTTAGCCTTGCGAAGAATTGACGATTGACGAATAAAAGATCGGGTTCCAGGTTCACGGTTCAAAGTTGAAATAACAAAATGACGGAACCAAGTTTCTTGCTTTAAGCCCCTTGCACCAGGCGCCCTGCCTTTTGCGCTAGGCGCTATGCTCTTAGCCTCAATCGGCCGGCTTTTTAATCGCTGACATCTTCTTGGTCATGAACCCGAGGAGGCTGGGGGAGAAACGGAAGGTCCGCCACATGGATTTGGCTTCCCGGCCGGGCAGAATCTTGAATTGGTTTTTATAAATGGCATCGACCATATTTTCCGCGACCATATCGGCCTTGGTCATCCCGGTGTACTTGGCCATCTTGACCGCCAGGGGAGGCATGTTGCTCATATCCTGGGTCATGGCGGTGTCGACCATGAAGGGAAGGCAGACCCCGACGCTCACCCCGTAGGGTTCCATTTCCATCTGGAGTCCCTGGGACATGGTGTAGATTCCCGCCTTGGTGCAGTCGTACAGAAGCTTATTGGGGGCGCCATAAAACCAGGAAACCGAACTGGTATTCAGGATAAAACCATCGCGTTTTTTCATGATATGGGGGATGCAGGCGTGGCACATGAACATGGTGCCCTTGAGATTGATATCGAGAATCTTCTCCGCCTTCTCGATCGGGGTCTCGTAAAACGGGCCCATCATCAGGATCCCGGCGGTGTTGACCAGGCCGTCGATCCCGCCGAACTTTTTCACGATCTCCCCGATCCCGGCGAGAACTGATTCCTTCTTGGAGATGTCGATCTCGAAAATCTCAACGGCGGAGGCTTTGCCTTTGGCCTGGGCCGCGATTTCTTCCAGCCCTTTGCGGTTGACATCGGTGAGGGCGAGGCGTACCCCTTTGGCGGCAAGATTAAGGGCCACCGCGGCCCCGATGCCGCTGGCGGCTCCGTTCACCACCACGACCTTGTTTTTAAGATAATCTTTTCCGCGCTTCTTGATCAATTTGTTCTCCTGTATCAGTAGTGGCCGACCTTGGTCGGCGGGTCGGGCAAACCTGAATTCGAAAGAAGTCGAGCAAGCTCGACCACTACAATATTTTATGTACGCAAGCTGAAGACTATTGTTACCATTTCTCGCTTTTCTCGCTGTCTAGACGTGATACCGGTAATACATGTACTTCACGTCTTTCAGGGTCTGGATGAGGTAGTAACGCAGGTTGGGCTTGGTGATGAGGGTGTAGATGATTTTCAGGCCAAGGATAAGAGCGCAGAGAATGATGACCCCGGCAACTATTACTAATACGGACTTAAGCATAAAACCTCCTTTTTTATTAAGGGTCCGAGGGTTCGAGGATTCCAGGGTTCGAGGGTAGGATTATTTCACTTGGCCCCCAGACCCCTTGGTCCCTTGAACCCTTCATATTTTATGTCAAATAACGGAACGGGACATAGGGCAATTGTTTTAACAGATATATCATATAACGGAACCGGCGAGGTTTGGAAATCACCCAGATCATTCCCAGAACACCGATGCCAACCAGAACCGCGATCACAATCAACAAGGTTTGCATATTATCCTCCTTTTTGAAAATAGGGTTCCAGGATTCCAGGATTCAAGGGTTCGAGGGCAGAAAAGAAATAATTTTTTCTGATTTTTTGCATTTTCCTTGACCCCTAGATCCCTTGGCCCCTTGAACCCTTTATAAATGATCTTCTTTTATCAGATTACTGGTAATCAGCGCCGAAGACATCACCGTGGGAATCCCGCCCGACATGTGGGTGGAGGCGCCGGCCAGGTAGAGATTTTTCACCGCCCAGGAGCGGGAGCGGGGGCGCATCGGCCCTACGGTCAGGATGTCGAAATCCAGGCCGTAGATGCAACCCCGCGGGGCCAGGAGCCTCCGCTCAAAATCGAGGGGCGTGGAAACCTTGGCAAAGGTAATGTGCTTCTTGATTCCCGGGCTGAAAACGCGGTCGAAGAAATTGATGGCTTCCTCCATATATTGGCCTTTGCAGCGGTCCCAGTTGGTCCCGATCGGGGCATAGGGCACAGGGCCGTTGTAGATGAAATTGACGATGTGGTGGCCCTTGGGGGCGAGGTCGGGATCGGCGTCGGTGGGCCAGCAGACCAGGGACTGGCCCGAGCCCTCCCGCGGGATCACATCGGCCTTGTAGTCGTACCAAGCCTGGTTCAGCTGCTCCAGGGAGGTGGCCAGCATGGTATGGTGCGCGTTCAGATCGGGCTTCTTGTCCATTCCGAGATAAATCATGGGGCATCCCATCGAAGGCGTGTAGGAATTGATCCCGAGGTTGATGTGCCAGGGAAGGTTTTCCGGGCCGATCAGGCGCTTGTAAGTGGTGAGGGCGTTGACGTTGGAGAGGACGATCGGGGCCGTGATCTGTTTGCCATCGGAAGTCTGCACTCCCTTGACCACGTTGTTCTTGTCCAGCAGGATCTTGTCCACCAGGACCTTGTTCCGGATTTCCACCCCGAATTCCTTCCCCATCTTGGCCAGGCCGTTGGGGATGGCGACCATCCCGCCCTTGGGATACCAGATGCCGTAGTGTTCAGTCAGGGCGACCAGGCCCATGAAGCCCGGGCAGAGCTCGGGGGTGGCCCCGGCGAAATAGCTCTGGAAGGCCATCGAGCCCAGCACGGTGGGGTGGCGGAAATATTTCCTGATCACGGTCTCGTGGGTCGCGATCATCTTCGGGAGCAGGTTGAACATGAGCCCCGGATACTTGAGTGACAGTTTCAGGGCATCGGTGATGGTCTGGTTGGGGATGGAGAGCATGGGGGCGACATACTTGTCGATCGATTTCCGTCCACTTTCCGCGAATTTCCTGAAGCTCTTGCCGTCATGGGCATCGATCTTGGAGATCACATCGATGGTCTTGTCCCAGTCCACCGGGTAGGCGAATTTTTCGCCCTTCTCGTTAATGAAGGCGTAAATCGGGTCGCAGGAGATCAACTCCATGTAATCCTCGACCTTTTTCCCGCAGAGCTTGAAAACCTCTTTCATCGGGTCGATCAGCTCTACGATCGAGGCCCCGACATCCAGCTTGTAGCCGTTGTCGTCGTAGGTTGAACAGCAGCCCCCGATCAGCTCGCTCTGTTCCAGGATCAGGACCTTCAGGCCTTCCTTGGCGATGATCGCGGAGGTGGCCAGGCCGCCGATCCCGGAGCCGATGCAGATCATGTCGTAATCGAACTTGCCGGTCCCGAATTTAATCTTTGGATTTTTGCCCATATTCGTCTCCCTTCAAATTATCAATAACCAAGCACCAATTACCAAACAAATTCCAATATTCAAATCTTAAACTCGAAACTTTTTAATTCCGTAATCCGCATTCCTAATTCGCAATTATTAAACGACCTTTTTCGCCACATCATCAAGAATCAGATCCGCGGTGATCCCACCCCCGGCGATCACCATGGGCACGCCGCCGCCCGGATGGGTGGAGCCGCCGGTGAGATAAAGCCCCTGGATGCTCTTCGAGCGGTTCGAGGGCCGGAAGAGCAGGAAGGAGGCCAGGTCATTCTGGAGGGCGTAGATGGAGCCCCGGGGGGAGAGCAGCCGCCGCTCAAAATCCACCGGGGTGGAGACCTTCTTGTAAACGATGTGCTTGCGGATGTCGGGCCAGAGGGTCTTCTCGACATAAGTGATGCCTTTTTCCATGAACTCGTCCCGCCGCTCGTCCCAAGTGCCGTGGTCAAGTTCGTAAGGACCCATGGTCAGGAGGTTAAGGGTGTGGTGCCCGGGGGGCGCCAGCGCCGGGTCCACGTGGGTGGGCCAGCAGACCATACAGAGTGTTTCATCGGGGAGCTTGCCCTTCAGGTACTTTTCGTCCCAGACGCTGTTCATCAACTGAAAGCGCCCGAGCTGCATGGAGTGATGGGCCCGAAAGGGCGGCTTGGTATTGATTCCCAGGTAGATCATGGGCATGGGCATGGAGAGGGTATAACTTTTGATGCCCTTGATTACCCGGCTGGGAAGATGCTCTTCCCCGATCATTTTAAGATATAGGTTTTTCGCGTTGATATTGGAGACCACCATGCGGCTTCTTAATTTAGTCCCGTCTTTCAGGATCACGCCCTCCGCCTTCCGGTCCTTGACGATCACTTTGCTGACCTCGGTTTTCAGCTTCAGCTCGAGACCCTGCTCCTTGCCGGCCTTCAGAATGCCGTTGGGAATGGCGATCATTCCGCCCATGGGGTAATAAACCCCGTCATGCTCGGTGTAGCCGATGGCGCCGTAGAGGCCGGGACAGAGGCGGGGCGGGAGACCGGCCCAGTAGGATTGGAAGCCCAGGGTGTCAAGCACGGTCTGGTTAGAAAAGAATTTCTTCATCATTTCTTCGTAGGTGAGGAGGAAGACCTGCCAGTATTTCATCAGGACGGGGGCCTTGGCCATCATCTTGACCAGGCTCTTCCAGGACTGCATGTCGCTGAGCAGGTACTGGGCCATGCCCTTTTCCTGCACCACCTTCCAGTACTTCACGTAGTCAAGCCAGGCCTTGCCGTCCTTTTCACTGAATTTACGGAAAAGCTCGTAGGTTTTCTGGACGTCCTGGGGAATGTCAATGAATTCTCCTTCGACGGTGCGGAAGGAATAAATCGGATCGCAGGGCCGGAGGTCGATGTAATTTTCCCGTTTCTTGCCCATCCGATCGAAAACCGAGTTAATCGCCGGGACGAATTCCACGATCGAGGCCCCGGTGTCGAAGTGGAAGCCCTTGTCCTCGAAGGTGGAGCAGCAGCCCCCGATGATGTCGTTCTGCTCGAGAACGATGGTTTTCAGGCCCTTGTTGGCCAAGATGGAACCGCAGGAGAGGCCCCCGCAGCCGGCCCCGATCACGATCGCGTCATAATCATATTTTTCCATGCTTACTCCTTTTGTTTAAATCCAAATTTCAAAGCTCAAAGTTCAAATCAAGTACAAATTTCAAAGTTCAAATAAGAAAAAATTTGACATTGGGGTTTTGACATTTATTTGGCATTTGGATTTTGAACTTTGGATTTATATGATGAGCTGCTTCCAGAATCCCTCGTAAATGCCCCGGGAAACGATTTTTCCGGAC
>JAPLJL010000120.1 GCA_026388615.1 Pseudomonadota bacterium
AGCCTGGGTTCAATACCCTCCACCCGGCTGGGCGGACTGGTAATCGCCGAGGCCGTTCGCCGTGCCGGGATTCCCAAAACCGAAGTGGAACAGGTGATCATGGGTTGTGTCCTCCCGGCCGGTCTGGGGCAGGCCCCCGCCCGCCAGGCCACGCTTCTCGCCGGACTGGACCCCCGGGTAGGTTCCCTGACCGTGAACAAGGTCTGCGGTTCCGGCCTTAAGGCGGTGGCTCTGGCCGCCCAGGAGATCTGGCTCGGGAATTCCGAACTGCTGGTAGGGGGAGGAATGGAATCCATGACCGGGGCTCCCTATCTTTTAAAACAGGCCCGGGGGGGATTCCGGATGGGCAACGGGGAAGTGGTGGATGGCATGATCCACGATGGCCTCTGGGACCCATATGCGAACTGCCACATGGGCAGTTTCGCCGATAAAACTGCCGACGATTATAAAATTACCCGTTCGGAGCAGGATGAATTCGCAGCCGAGAGCTATCGCCGGGCGTTGAAATCTCAGGCCGAAGGCAGGTTCAAAGAGGAAATCGTTCCGGTGGAGATTCCGATGAAAAAAGGTGAACCTACCGTAATATCCGAGGACGAGGAACCCAAGCGGGTCAAGTTCGAAAAGATTCCCACTTTGACCCCGGCGTTCAATAAAAATGGAACGGTGACCGCCGCCAACGCTTCCTCGATCAACGATGGGGCGGCCGCCCTGGTCCTGGCTTCAGCCGAGAAAGCCCAGACTCTGAAGTCGAAACCCCTGGCCCGGGTGCTGGCCTATGCCGAGCACAGCCAGGAACCCCAGTGGTTTGCCACTGCCCCGCCGGCCTCCATCGAAAAAGCTTTGCAAAAGGCCGGTTTGAAGATCAAGGATATCGACGTTTTTGAAATTAACGAGGCTTTTTCGGTGGTGACGCTATACGCAATCCGGCATTTGAAGATCGATCCGGCCAAGGTTAACATTTACGGCGGGGCGGCCGCGATCGGCCATCCCATCGGGGCTTCGGGGGCCAGGCTGCTTTGCACCCTGATCACGGTGCTCAAAGACCGGGGCGGGCGTTACGGCCTGGCTTCTCTCTGCGTGGGTGGAGGCGAAGCGGTCACCATGATTATCGAGAGAATCAGTTAGGAAGCCTAAGAGCCTACGAGTTAATAAGCCTAAGAGTTAAAAGGCGAAGAGCAAACTTAGCAGAAGGTAAGGTTTTTCACATTGCGAAGCTGATTGCTGGAAACTGATAGCTAATAGCTAATTTGCCATGAAGAAAATAGGGGTAATTTCCGACACGCATATCACGAACAAGGGAATGAATCTGCGGTCCGCCTGGAATCGGTTTCTCACCCGGGGCGATCAGCCCTTGCCGGAGGTCCTGGCCCGGGAGTTCGAGGGGGTGGACCTGATCATTCACTGCGGTGATCTGGTGGAATTATGGGTCCTGGACCTGCTCAAGGAAATTGCCCCGGTAGAGGCGGTGGCCGGCAATATGGACGGTCCCGAGGCCCGGCAGGAACTTCCGATCAAAAAAAATCTGGAGATTGAAGGAATAAAGCTTGGGATCATTCATGGCGGGGGATCTCCGCACGGGATGATTGATCGGATCATCTCGGAATTCAGCGGGGTCGACGCGATTCTCTTCGGCCACACTCACGCTCCCTTTGCCGAAACCCGGGACGGGATATTTTTTTTCAACCCCGGGAGCCCGACCGACCGGCGGTTCGCTCCTTATAACTCCTTGGGGATTCTAATCATCGACTCCAACGATCCCAAGCAAAAAATAAAGAGCAACATAATTAAGTTGGATTAAAGAGCAAAGGGCAAAGCGCAGAGAGTAAAAATTCGGGAATTTCTAATTTCTAATGACGAATTTCTAATCAATGTCCAAAATCATAATGCCTAATGTCAGAATTTCAATGTAGTTGCCCGATTTATCGGGCTGTCATTAAAGCGAAGAGATAGAGATTATTAAATAGCGGATTCCGAGGGGGCGTAGGAATACGCCCTTTCAATTAAAATATTAATTTAACCCATGCTGGTTGTTTAACCGGTTACTGGATACCGGTGACTGGCAACCGATTTTGGAGGGAGGAAACAATGACCGAGATTATTCTGACTGAGGAACAGCGGATGATCAGGGAAGTGGTGGGGAGCTTTGTCCGGAAAGAGATCGAACCGATCGCTTCCCGGATTGATGAAGAAGAAAAGTTTCCCGAGGATATTTTCCGGAAAATGGGTGAGTTCGGTCTGCTCGGGGTGCTGCTGCCCAAGGAACACGGGGGCGCGGATGCCGGGGCGGTGGCGGCCACCGTGGTTATCGAAGTTATCTCCAAGGTCCAGGCTTCGGTAGGCCTTTCCTTCGGGGCGCACGCGGTTCTCTGCGCCAACAACCTGCGGGAGAATTGCAATCAGAGGCAAAAGGATAAATACCTGCCCGGCCTGGCTTCAGGTAAATCCATCGGGGCCATGGCCTTGACTGAGCCGGAGGCCGGTTCGGACGCGATGGGGATCAAAACCCACGCCGTTAAAAAAGGCAACGAATATATCCTGAACGGTGCTAAAACCTTTATCACCAACGGCCCGGTGGCCGATGTTATCCTGGTTTACGCCAAGAGCCTGAACATCAAGGACCAGAAAATTCCCCTCTCGGCCTTCATTGTGGAAAAAGGCTATCCCGGATTCTCCGTGGGAAAAAAAATTACCAAGATGGGGATGCGGGCCTCACCCACCTCGGAACTGATTTTTGAAGACTGCCGGGTGCCGGCGGAGAACCTGATCGGGGAAGAGGGAAAGGCCCTGAATATGATCTGGCGGGGACTGAACGTGGAACGGATCACCCTTTCCGGGATCTGCCTGGGCATCCTTCATTCCTGTCTGGACACCGCCACCCGCTATTCGATGGAAAGGCGGCAGTTCGGCAAGCCCATCGCGGACTTCCAGATGATCCAGCAGATGATCGCCGACATGTCCACCAGTATCAGCGCAGCGCACCTCCTGGTGTATTACGCCGCCCAGGAGGCGGACAAGGGCCGGAGGGTGAACCGGGAGGCCGCCGAGGCCAAGCTGTTCGCTTCGGAAGCAGCAACCCGGGCGGCCCTGGACACCATCCAGATCCTCGGGGGCTACGGTTACACCCGGGAGTTCCCGGTGGAGCGCTGGATGCGGGACGCCAAGCTGATGGAGATCGGGGCCGGCACCTCGCAGATCATGCGTTATATCATCGCCAAGGAGATCCTGAAACAGTAATCAGAGCGACCGTTATAAAAAGCTATTTCTGTCATTCTGAGCCCCTTCGCAGTAGGGCGAAGAATCTTGTTCCCAACAAGGATGTCCGAAACCCAGATCCTTCGCTTGCGCTCAGGATGACATCTCGAGGGTTGGGTCACGGTTTCCCTAAGACTTTAAATTATTAAAGGGAGGATTAATTATGGAATATAAGACGATTAAATTCGAAAAGGACGGGCCCATCGGGATCCTGACCCTGAACCGGCCGGAAAAAAGAAACGCGATCAATTCCCAGATGCTCGACGATCTTTACGCCTTTTTCACCGAGCGTCTGACCGATTTCGAAACCCGGGTGCTGATTATGAAAGGGGCGGGGAGTGTCTGGTGTTCCGGGGCGGACATCAAGGAACCGACGATCAATATGCTGGACAACCCCACCCCCGCCGTGGTTTACACCGGGCAGCGGAGATATTCGGAGATTATTTTATTGATGCGCCGGGTGCCGCAGCCGATCATCGCGGCTGTTCAGGGACCGGCCATGGGGGCGGGTTTCAGCTTCGCCCTGGCCTGCGATATCCGGATCGCCACCGGGAAGGCCAGGTTTGTGGGAACGTATATTAATATTGGTTTGGGAGGGGCGGACATGGGCTCTAGTTATCTGCTCCCCCGGCTGATCGGGTCGGCCCGGGCCTATCGTTACCTGTTGACCGGGGATGATATCTGGCCTCCGGAAGCCGAGAAAATCGGCCTGGTCAGCCAGGTGGTGGACGATGAAAATGAACTGTTCCAGACAGCGATGCAAATGGCCCAGAATATGTGCACCAAGAATCCGCTCGGGCTCCGGATGACAAAGGAAGCCCTGAATCAGAACCTGGACGCCGGGAGCCTGGAACAGGCGCTCCTCCTGGAGGACCGCAACCAGACGATGCTGCTCCTGGGATTCCCGCAGGCGCTCCACCGTTAAAAAGGGTTCGAGGGTTCGAGGATTCCAGGGTTCCAGGGGAAGAAAGAGAAATACAGGATTCGAGCGATAATAAAAAACCAGGACGGGACAGAAAAAGGGAGCCAAACGGCTCCCTTTTTCTATATTAACATTCTGGGTTTTGCCTTGACCCCTGGGACCCTAGAACCCCTCCGGGACGTAGTCCTACCCTCCGGCCTGTAAGCCCTCCGGGCTGGAAGCGGGGACGGAGTCCTCGAACCCTAGGGTTTAGCTTTTTTCCGTTTCCAGCTCCGATAAATGAGATAAGCTGCCAAGGCCAGGATAACCAGCCCCAGCGCGCCGATTAAGGACATGACCAAGAGGCTGGGAGGCTGCCGGAACGTAGCGGTCATTACCACCCCACCGGGTTCGGCCAGCTTGGTAACCGGGATTTTCCAGATGAGGATTTTACCTTCTACCTTATTAGCGTTGTTTTCCAGGATCTTGAGCGGGGTCTGCAGTCGGTAATTAAAATAGGAACGCGAAAGAATCGAGAAAATGGCGTTCTGCTTCCTGGGGTCGTTGGCCTGC